>NZ_JBEOVN010000036.1:0-46905 GCF_040295565.1 Streptomyces sp. NPDC002785
GCGGCGTCATGCGGCTTCGATTGCAAGGCGGAGGAAGGAAGCGGATGGGGTCTCCCCTGGTCGAGCGAAGCCGAGAGCTCGGGGAAAGAGCGTCGTTGACTGACGACAACGCCACAAGCGGAGTCGCAGGGCGTCGGGAGCCCGCTCCCTGTCGTGGGGGAGGCCGTCAGCCCTCAGCAGAGCGGCTCGGCGTCCGCGGAGGCCGTGAGGAGGGCCAGGCAGCGTGCCGTGACTGTCCGATCGTCCTCAGTGATGTCGACGGCGTAGGCGATGGGGGCGCGGCCCGTGGTGCCCTTGGGAGGCGTGATCCGCCAGCGCGCCTCGTATGTGTCGTGCGCCCCGAGTATCCGGGGCGGCCGTCCGACGAGGGCGGCCTGCCACCCCGCGGGCAGCAGGGGCGGCCGTAAGGTGACGGCGAGGTCGCGTGCGGTGGCGTTTTCCATGGCGAGTCGGCCGCCGTCCGCCGGGTGCAGGCGTAGGGCGTCGGAGCTGCTCCAGCGGATGTTGAACTCGCGCAGGCGAAGCTGCTGCTCCTCGTCGTTGTCCTTGTCGAACGGGGAGCCGAGGCTGATGCGGACAGAGTCGACGGTGTCCGGGACGGGAATGTCGTAGCCGTACGTCTTATTGAAGTAGGCCCCTTGCTTCTGCCGGCGACTGTGCCCACTCGGGAACCGGACCGTGCGGGCGCCGACCTGGCCCTCCACGTCGACGCCCAGCGCGAACGTCGACTTGACGCTGTCCGGGTCGAAGTCCACCGACACCTCGCTCAGCGGCAGCGGCATCCCGAAGTCCATCCTCAGCCAGTTGTCCTTCTGCGGGGATCCCTTGACCGACCAGTAGCCCGCGTGGCCCGGCAGAGCGGCGGAGGGCGGATGTCCCGGCGCCGAGTGACTGGCGCTGAGCTTCGGCCAGTCCCGGGTGGCGGCCGCGGTGAGGTCGACCTGGCGGACCGAACCGGTCAGCGGATGCCGCCACTTGTCGTACGCCCCGGGCAGGCCGAAGAAAGCGGCCGGCGGCAGCACGCCCGTCTCCAGGAGAGCCAGAGCGAGCGGTATGACCAGGTACCCGGCGAGGTGGGTCAGCAGAAAGGTGTGGCGGGCGACGCGGTGCCGGGGGAAGCGGAACGTGGTGTTCTCTGGTGGGCGCACGGGCAACGGCACCATGCTCTCACCGGAGCCCGCGGTACCGGCCGTACCGGCAAGCCACCTCAGCGTCCCCGCGAGAGCCGAGGCCGGAATGCACCGCACCGGGATACTCGTGGCATCGAGCGCGCGCAGCAGATGTCCGCCGCCGGCCGCATCCAGGTGCGCGCGCACGGCGGCGTCGTCGCCCCGTACGGCTCGGGTGTACAGCAGCGCGAGACGGTGCGGACGTCGGCGCGCGGGCAGGGCGGTGAGGACGTGCAGGACCCGGGTGACGGCGTGCACGGCATCGCTGTGCGCCGCGGGGTCGTCCACCGCCAGGAGCAGTCCGTGGGACCGGCGCAGGACGTCCAGCGCGGCCACCGACTCCTGACTGCCGTACGCGTCACCAGGCGGGTCGTACCACAGGACGGCCGTCCCGTCGGTGCGCACGAGCGGCGGCTCGGTCCCGGGCATGGCGCCCAGCTCGGCCAGCCCCTGCCGGTGCACTCCGCCCCGCTGCGCGCCCGAGCCCCCGACGAGCACGACGACCCGCGCCCGTTCGTATCCGGCGGGCAGCGGCTTCCCGCAGTGCGGACAGCACGAGTCCAGGCGGCGCACACCGAGGACGGCGGGCAGGCGGGTGCCGCAGCGGCAGCGGTGGCAGAAGGCTCCGTACCGGTTGGGCACCAGCTGCCGGTGTCGGGCCCGGCACGTCGGGCATAGCCTGACCGGGCGGTGTATGGTCCGCCCACAGTCCGTGTACGGGCACTGCGCCGGCCCGCTGCGCAGCGCTCGCCCCGTTCGCGCCACCGCCGCCCACACCGCCCACCACAGGTTCCACAGTGCACAGCACAGCGCCCACGCCAGCAGCGCGAACAGAAGCGGAAGGATGCTGAGCGCGGTCGCGGTCAGCACGACGGCGACGGCCGTGAGCAGGAAAGCCGGGCGCAGCAAGAGCATCAGGCAGCCCCGCCCGCCGGTCCCGCCCTGCCGGCCGAGCGCGTCGCTCACCCGGCCGGCCATGAACCGCTCGGCGTCGCCCATCAGCCGTTCGTGCTGCTCGAGTCCGTCCCACCAGGTCGCTCGCAGGTCGCGCGCGGCGGTGACGCGGACGTAGGCGGGGATGGCCGGCTCGCCGTGCGGGTCGGGTGGGGTGTGTGCCGGCCGGCCGAAGGTCCGCCAGACGGTGTGCAGTTGTGTCCACACCAGCTTGGGCAGGGTGACGAAGACGCCGTAACCGACGGTCAGGACGACCATCAGCATGATCGCCAGGAGCAGAATCACGGGGTTCGCCACGGCTCACTCCTTCTCCCGGGCCGGCCCGCGTCGCCACAGCAGCCGTGGCGCCCGCTGCTGCTGCGGCTTCGGTTCCTCGGCCCGCACGAGTTCACGCAGGACTTCGTAGGTCTCCGTCTCCTCCCACAGCCCCTGCCGGAACAGCCGCAGGATCCGCAGCGCGGCCGGCCGCGGCTCCCCGGGGGCCCTGCGCAGCACGTGCAGTGCGGTGCGGGGGGTGGCAGCCAGCATGTCCGGTGTTTCGTCCACGAGGGAGAAGAGGGAGGCGCATGCCTGCGCGTCCAGGGCGGCGGTCCGCAATTCGGCGGAGGCTTCGAGGGCGGCGAGCAGCCCTGCGAGAACGGCCGGCCGGTATGGCTGCGGCAGCGGAGCGAGCGCGGCCCGTACGTCGCCGAGCGGTGCCGACCCGTCGGCGAGATGGCGCACGACGGCGTCCCTCAGGCGCTCGGGCGCCAGTCCCGCCTCCTTGGGCCGCAGTTCCGCAACGGCACGTGCGAAGCCGACGAGCCGGGAACCCTCCCCGCCCAGGGCCCCCGTATCGCCGTCCGGCGCGAGGAGCGCGCACCCGGCCCGCAGCCGCCGTACGCCCGCCTCGACGCCGTCTGCGGGGGCCGCGTCCCACAATTCCGCGACGGCGTCCAGGACTTCGAGGCGCATGCTCCCCAACGCGCCCGCGAGGAACCGTGCCGTCGGGCTCGGCTCCGAGCAGCCGTCCCCTGTCAGCCGGTCGAGGTGGAACACCGGACCCGGTGCCCGCTCCCCGGTCCCCGGCCGCGTCCCGGTCAGATGGCGATGGTCGTCCTCCGGCCGCGCGGTGTACGTCGTGAACGTCAGACGGGCGGCCAGGCCGGCGGGCAGGGTGTAGGAGACGGCGGCGATCCAGTCGACGACACGGTCCGAATCCGCGGAGACCAGGGTGGCACCGTGGCCCTCGCCGGCCAACGTCCGCAGGGCCGCGGTGAGCAGCCGCTCCAGGAGGCGGACGCCGGGGTCGCCGGTGTCGGCCAGCAAGCGGCCCGCGCGGTCGGGTCCGAGTGCGCTGCCGGGGACCAGTTGGGTGAGGTCGGGCAGGTCATGGCCGTCGTCGGGCGTCGGTGTCGGGGCCCAGTGAGGTGTGTCCCACAGTTCGACGGGGCGCAGACCGGCCAGTTCGTCGGGGGCGGCGTACAAGGCGTGGCAGAAGTGGTTGCCCCAGCGGCCCGTGTAGTCCTGGCCGGTGAAGCGGGTGCGGGTGAGTACGGCCGTGTCGTCGTCCGGTCGGTCATAGGCGAAGGCCACCGGGAAATGATCATGCCGGTGCGCGCCCGGAGGCCGCGCGTATCCCGTCAGCGGGCGCAGGACGTCGAGTGCGGGGCGGGCCGTCGGGGAGACGGCGGTGAAGCGGAAGCCGCCGTGGGGTGCGTCGGCCGAGGGCGGGGCGGACGTGTAGTGCGCCTGTCCTGCCATACGCGTCACCTCCGTCCCTTGTCGAGGAAACCGAAGCGGTGCAGCAGCCACATCATGGGGTCCTCCACCCGGTGCGGGCGTACGACGCCACCGAGTCCGAGGCCGCCGCCCTGCCGGGGCGAGGCACCCAGTGTGGAAAGCGCGAACAGCTGGTAGTCGGCGCAGAACTGGTGGAGCCGCGCGTCGAGTTGGTGTTCCTGCCAGCGCCGCAACAAGGCCTGCAGCTCGGCGTGGACAGCCGCTCGGTCGTCGGCGTCGAAGACGGGGCCGTGGCGGCGGGTGCGGTGCAGCGGGGAGTTGTCCGGAAGGTGCGGCCACAGGAGGTCGGCCTTGGTGAGGGCGACCGCGACCGGAACGGTCACCTTCCGGCCGCCGCCCAGGTGGCCCAGTACCCGGGCGAGTACTTCGCCCGACCGGCCCGGCACCCCGTCGCCGTCCTGCACGGGTGCGCCGGGCAGGTCCTGCGGGTCGACGAGGACGACGACGGCGTCGGCCGTGGCGAAGTAGCGCAGCTGGGTCTCCATGCGGTCACGTGAGGCGAAGTGCTCGCCGGCGGTGTCGAGGAAGACCAGGGTCAGCACCCGCTTGTGGGGGCGTCCGAAACGGCCCCGACAAGTGCGGCTGAGGCGGTGCACGAGGGGTCGGCCGGCGTCGTGCTCGGCGGTCTTGGGGACGGTGTGCTGCTCCGCGTACAGGTGGCGTTCGTACCGTTCTTGGTAGTCCGTCATCGTGCCGTCGTCGCAGGGGAGCAGCGCGGCATCGAGTTCGGCGCCGAGGCGGTGCAGCAGTTCGTGCACGAGGACGCCGATGTAGGTGCTCTTGCCGGAGCTGACCGGTCCGGCGAGCGCCACCAGCTTTCCGGGAGTGCGCAGATAGCCCTCTGGCAGCCGGCCTGCGCAGACGGTGCAGCGCAGCCGGGTGGTGGTGCGGCCGCAGGTGCCGCACACCGCCGAACCGGCCCGGGGGTCGGCGGACGCGAGGCGCCGGTCCTCGGCGCAGGCGGCGCCGCTCGCGCAGACGTACGCGATCTGCGCTCGGGAGATGCTCCGGAAGCAGTGCGGGCACACCCAGGTGCGGCGCCACGGCATTCTCACGTCCACTCCCCCTAGGTGACTTTCAGCGTGTGCTGCGGCGGGTCGCGCAGCACGAGCAGCCGGCCGACGGCGAAGCAGCGCAACCGGCCGCCCGGGCCGCGGGCCAGGGGCGCCGACAGCTTCACGTCCTGTCCCGGGCCGAGCGTCACGTCGGCAGCTTCTGCGAGGACGTCCCCGTCGGCGGGCTCCAGCGGCCAGACCGGGCCGCGCGACCGCACCAGCAGCAGCCGCTCGGCTCGTACGGTGGTGCGCGACGTGAACACGGCGGTGACCGTGCGGCGTCCGGGCAGGCCGTGCCGCTCCAGCCGATAGTCGACGTCGGCGCGCGGTGGCAGTACCGCCGTACTCGGCGGGCCGGATACGGGCAGCCCGCCGAGCAGGGCGATCGGCCGCACCTCGACTTCCACCCCGACACCGCCCGCGACGGGCAGCCATACGCCCGCCTCGTGCCGGTATGCGGCGCGGGTGACGACGCGCCGCTGTCCGCCCGCCTCGCCGGGGGTCCGCCAGGTGACCTCGACCTCGTTGCCGCTGTTCGGCGGCCAGTCGAAGACGACGGCCACGCCCGTGCCGCCGTGCCGGGTGAGCGTAGGGGTGCCGAGCGCCTGCACGGCGGCCGCGGCGTGTGCTCCTACGACGGCACGTTCCCCGGCGACCGTAACCGCCAGCACCAGGGTGGGCCGCCCCGGCGGCGCGAACCGCAGCCCTCCCGTGGCGGGTTCCGTCACGATCGGACGCCCGGGAAGCTCTGCCGTGTTCAGCCGGGTGCCGGCCGGCCACGGGGGCACGTCGTCGAAGCCGTACAAGCGCACCTCGCCGCCGGGCAGCGGAGCGAGGCGCGCCAGGAGGTAGCCGTCCACCAGGCGGATGTCCAGGTCGGTGACCGGCTCCGGCGGCGCGAGCGGCGTGGCGGTGCGCCGGACGCCCTCCGTGCGCACGGGCGGTCCGTCGTCGGTGCGGTGGACGACGCGGATGAGGTAGCGGTAGGCCGTGCCATTGGCGAGCCCGCCATCCGTGAAGCCGTCGCGGCGGGCGGTGACCCGCACTTCCTGGCCGTCCGGCGCGGTGCGGACGACCTCGACGGACTGGGCACGGTCCGGGCAGGTCCAGTCGGCGGTGATCCGACGGTCGCCGGCACGCAGGTGGGCGTCGGTGACCTCGGGCCAGTGCACGACGGGCCCGCGCACCGTGAGCGGCGAGGGCTCGCTGCCGGGTTCGGCGGCCCGGCGCACGGCGACCGCGTAGTACAGCGGGATGCAGGCGGGGGGCGAGCCGTCGACGTACGAGGTGGCGCGCGGCGACCCCAGCGGCAGCACCGTGCCGTCAGCCGCGCTGCGCGGCGGGCGCCGCTCGGTGCGCAGCAGTACGTACTCGGGCTCGCCCGCCGCGGACGGCGAGGGCCGCCATCGGACAGTGATGCCTGCGCCGTCCCGGGTCGCGGTGAGACCGGGCACCGGGCGGACCGCGAGGCCGCGGCGCACGGTGTCGATTCCCGGCAGATCGCGGACTGCCGCCTCCGCCTGTTCCAGCAGGTCCCAGGCCTGGTCCGCCTCGGCCGACGGCAGTCGGCGCGCGTGGTCCACCACGTCGCGTGCCTCGGTGAGCTTCCCGCGCACGTGCTCGGCCAGTGCGCGCACGTCCTCGGTGAGAGAGCCCGGCGGCACCCGGTCCGCCACGGCCGCCGCCTCGGCGAGCCGCCCGTCTGCGGCCAGGCTGCGCAGCCGCTCCGCCACCGGGTCCCCGGCAGCCTCGTGCAGCACCGCGAACACCAGTCGCTGCGCGTCGTCCTCAGCGACGGACAGCTCTCCCACCGCGTACGCAAGGAGCGTGGCCGGGGTCGCGCGGGCGGCACACCGCTTCCGCAGAGGCGGCGCCAGTTCATGGAGCAGGATCCGGGCGAGTCCCTCCGGGCCCTGCTCGGTCAGCACACCGCGTACGGCGGCGATCACGGCCTGGGCCGCGGTGTGCGCGGCGCCGTGCGGCAGCCGACCCCAGCGGCGGGCCACCGCATCGAGGACCGGCGGGGTGACCGGGTCCGCGTCGAAGACGCGCACGGGCTGCCCGGTCCGCCCGCCGGGCGTGCCCGTCGCGAGAAAGTCGCCGAGGTGCCGCAGCCCCAGCACCTCCAGGTGGCCGGCGTAGCGCGCATACGCGAGGTGCGGCACCGACCGCGACAGCGGGTCGGGATCGGCGATGCGCAACCCCAGGGCAGGCAGCAGGTCCCGTACCCGGTTCTCGCGGACCCGGTGGGCGGCGGCGATCTCCGCGACCGTGCTCTCGGCGAGCATGCCGAGCCCGCCCGTGGCCTCCTCCAGGGCCGCACGCAGCCGGGCCGGCTCGGATTCAGCGCGTCGGCCGTGAGCTTCGAGGGCCGCCCGCAGTCGTCCCGGGTCTCCGGCGGCGGCCGCGTCCAGCAGCGGCCGGTGGATGAGGTAGCCGGCCTCCAACTGCTCGATGACCGCACGGTACTTGAGCCGAGCCCGGCTGCGGCGCCAGCAGGCGCGGACCGCGGTGACCGCCTCGGTGACCGCGGGCCCGGCGAGGTGCTGCGGCAACTGGTAACGCGTGCGCAGGTCCTCGGTCACGGGCAGCCCGGCGTCGAGCACCTCGCGCCGGTAACGTAACTCGTCAAAGGCCACGGCCCAGCTCCCCCGTCCTGCCCTCGATCAGCCGATCCGCTGGCGGCTCATCGCGATCCGCGCCTCGTCGACCGCCTCCTGGGACAGCCCTCCGATCTGAATGAAGATCTCGATCTTCTCGCCGGTCTCCCGCTCGGTGGCGACGACGGTGAGGAGCCCGGAGGTGTCGAGCGTGAAGACGCACTGGAAGGGCCAGCGCGCGGGCTTGTTCAGCGGGATCTTCAATGTCCCTTGCGCGACCGTTGTGTTGTGCTCCAGCTCCTCCGACTCCACCGCGCCCGCCTGTTCCATCACCTGGATCCGGACCTGCCGCTGGTTGTCGCGGAGGGTGTGGAAGTCGTCGGTCACCGACGCCGGCAGAATATCGTTGGCGTGCACGAGGTGGGTGACGTACTCCCGGCCGGTGTCGATGTCCGTGACCTGGATGCCGTAACCGCGCGAGGCGACGGTGGAGATTTCGTACGGGCGGTGGGTGAGGCCGGTCTCCGGCACGTCCGGTGCTTGTTCGGCAGGGAGTTCACCGCTGGAGAGGATGGACGTGGCTCGGTCGAGGGCGAAGAGCGCGGCGCCGCGGGCCACCGCGAGGTCCGGGTTGTACAGCCTGGGCTCGAATCCGAACTGAGTGCGCAGGGCGGCGGCGACAGCGGGCATCTTGGTGGCGCCGCCGACGAGCAGCACATCGTCGAAGGACGACACGCCCCGCTCCTCTGCCAGTTCGACGGTGCGGCGGGTGATGTCGACGGTGCGGTCGAGCAGGTCGCGCGTCAGCTCCTCGATGAGCCCTCGGGTCAACTCCACCGGTTCGACCCTGCCCTGGTGCATGACGCGGACGGTGTAGCGCTCGCGGAAGGACAGCGCCTTCTTCGCCTCCTCGGCGTCCTTGCGCAGCTGCGTCTCGGACTGGGGATCCGACAGCGGGTCGTCGACGTCCGGGAAGCGCTCGCAAAACCGCTCCACCAAGTACACGACGATGCGGTCGTCGAAGTCGCTGCCGCCCAGCTCCTTCGCGCCGTCCGTGCACAGCACGGTCAGCTCGCGCCCGCGCAGGGTGAGCACGGTGGTGTCGAAGGTGCCGCCGCCGAGGTCGTACACGAGGATGGCCCGGTTCCCGCGCTCCTCGTCTCCCTCCAGGGCCCCGTAGTCGAGCGCGGCCGCGATGGGCTCGGCAACCACGTCGAGGACGCGCAGTCCGGCGATCTCGCCGGCCTTGCGGGTGGCGTCCCGCTCGGCGAGCCCGAAGTAGGCGGGCACGCTGATCACCACGTCGCGCGCCTCGTCGCCGCCGGCGGCCTTCGCGTCCTCGACGAGTTTGCGCAGGATGCGAGCGGAGATCTCCTCGGGTGTGTAGGCACGGCCGTGGAACTCGCGCGGCACCACATCGCCCATGTCCCGCTTGATGAGCTGCACGACGTGCTCAGGATCGAGGACGGTGGCGTCCTTGGCGCTCTGCCCCACGACGACGCTGTCGGCGCTCTCGAAGTACACGACGGACGGCGTGGTGTCCGCCCCTTCGAGGTTGCGCAGCACGGTCGGTCTGCCGACGTCGTCGATGCGTGCGACGCAGGAGTAGGTGGTCCCCAGGTCGATGCCGTATACGGCCATACGGTCTCCCGCCACCGGGACGGCCGCGTGTTACGCCCGCCCCGTCTGTTGTCTCGCAGTTGTCGTTGTAAGCCATGCCCTTCGCGCCCCGCTCGAAGGAGATCTTCATGGGGCATCCGGCTCCCACCGGGAAACCACGACGTCGGCCTTGCGCACGACCCGCTCCCCCTGAACGAACCCGGCCGCCACAACGCGCGCCACCGTCCGGTCCGTCTCAGGTCCTGCGGCGGGGGCGCGGCCCACCGGGCGCTGCAACGTCATGTCGAATGCTTCGCCGGGCCCAGGGACGTACCGCTCGAGGCCGGTCCTGGCCACGGTGTCCGCCGCCTCGTCGGCCAGCGCGGTCAGCAGGGCCCGCAGTTCGTCGACACCGAGCGGGCCGGTGACGTGCTCGGCCTGACGCAGGATCTGGTCGTGGAGCCGGATCAGAGAGTGGCGCACGAGGTCGAGCGCCACCTCGATCTCGCCTCGGCGCAGCCGCTCGATCTCGTCGTGCAGCCTGGTGACGATCCCCTCACGGCGCTCGGCAAGCTGTTGCTGACGAGCGAGTGCTGCAGTGAACTCGCTTGCCAGCGCGCAGGGTTCAATACATTCCGACACGTCGCTCACAGTAGACCAAAGGGGCAGGGCGCGTCAGCGGAGCGTGTCGCGATCATTTGCCGGGCCGGAGCAGCTTCGTTGCCCGGCTCGTGTCCGGCCCTCCCATGCACCACCATCCAGCCATGGAGGTCGTCAGCCACCGACATTGATGGAACCGTGAACGTCCCCCGTCTGGACGACAGTGCCCTGAGTGCCCCCGGAGATCACGTTGCGCACGTCGCCCGCGCCGCTCCGCATGCCCTCCAGGGCCTCGGCCTCCCGCCGCCAGGCTGCGAGCGCCTCGGCAAAGGCGGGGTCCTGCCGGGCGCGGAGAGCCAGCGCCTCGGCCAACTCCGTGGCACGGCCCGCACTGGCAGCCGCCTCGGCGAGGGCCGTCAACTCGCTCTCCTCGTACGGCTCTCCGTCCGACGGCCGTCGCCTGATCAGGTTTCGCAGGGATGTCCAGATCTGCTCCCCCGCTGCACCCGCAGTGCCTCCGGCAAGGGCCATGAGCAGTTCAGGTGCAATCGGGTCCACGACGCCCTCCACCGTCTCCAACACACAGGTCGTGGGTCGAGCGTAGGGCATGGTGACCCGCAGAGACCCCGGTCCGAAGGAGGGATCTCGCCGTCAAACGGATGTGAGCGGCAGAACCTCAGGAGACAGTGCGCCCGCGCGAGCGGATGCGGCAGTCATGCGGCGCGCCCCCCGCGCCGCGCCGCAACCCTCTGCTGCTACAAACGACTCCTCCGACTCGCCACATAGGACGTGGCCCAGAACTCAAGCCGAATTCGTACTACGAGGGAGATGCCACCGACGGCATCCCACTCGCTTGTCGGCGGCGATCGGTGCGCTCTCCGCCGAACCCACCGCCAGGGTTGAGATCAGGCCGGGGCACCACCGTGGCTGACATCCTGCGGCTCGCGCCCCGGGCCCAGCCGGTGGAGACCTGGCCGCCGCCACCGGCGCGCCCCGGCTGGCATACCGAGGCTGACACGGAGAGTGCGGCGGGCACAGTGCCCCCGCCGCCCATGAGCACCGCCGGCGAGGAGCACGGCCCGCCCACCGAACGCGACATCGCGGCACTGCGCACCCAGACGGCCCGGCAGATCTCCCACTGGAGCGCCGCGGTGGAAGGTCTCGCCCGGCCGGACAACTTCGCTTCGCCCGCCGCCTGGGCATCCCTGGAGAGCAGGCTCGGCCTGGCGCTGCGCACCGAACTGCAGCGCGCCATCGATCGAGTGCGCCCCAAGGCACGCTCACTCGCCGTCGCACTGGCCGCCGCGCACAGCGCGGACCAGGTGCAGGACGTACGCAGGGCCATGCTGGGACTGCGCCATGAGGTCCAACGCGTCGAGACGGTAGCGGACTTCTACGGCGATGCCGTCAACACTCGTACGGGAGAGCGGATCACAGCGCTGCTGAGGGCGTGCGACCTGCTCGTCGTGCGCACCATGGAGCCGGTCCTCGTACCTCTCGGACAGCCGGTACCACCCGTACTCTGCTACCTGGACCGGGGGTTGGGGGCCTCGATCCTGCGGGCCGGGGTGCGGCTGTGGGACCCGGCGGCAATCAGCCCGGTCGCCGCGGTCAAGATCACCCGTCACAATCTGCTGCGTCCCACCGCCCTCATCCACGAGACGGGCCACCAAGTCGCCTTCCAGCTCGGCTGGAACGAGGAGCTCGCCAGGGCGCTGCGCGCGGCCGCCGCACCCGCCGGCCGTGAGGTGGCCGACGCCTGGGCGGGCTGGGCGCAGGAGATTGCCGCGGACGCCCTCGCGTTCGCCCACACCGGGTTCGCGGCCCTGGCGGCGCTGCACGACGTGATCGCGGGCACGCCGGGCAGCGTCACCAACCTCCCGCCAGGCGACCCGCATCCGCCCGCGTATCTGCGGGTTCTGCTGGGCACGGCGCTGTGCCGCGACTGGTACGGCGCGGGCCCGTGGGACGAGATGGAGCTGGCCTGGCTGCGCTCCTACCCGCTGGACCAGGTGCCCGCGTACCGCCGCGAAGTGATGGAGGCTTCCCTGCCGGTGCTGCCCCAACTGGCCAGGGTCTGCCTGCGCGAGCCGGCCGCGGCGTTCAAGGGCCGCGCGCTCGCGTCCCTGGTCGACCCGGGGCGGGTCTCACCGCGCGAGCTCGAGGCCCTGGCCGACCGCGGCGGACCGGCGCTCTACACCTCGGACTACTGGATGGTCGCGGAGCCCCTGCGGATCCTCGCCCTGTCCTGTCTGCGCATGTCCTTGGGAGGGCCGGACACGGAGCGTACCCGCGCGAATTTCGAGAACTGGATGACGGCGCTCGGCAAGAGAGGCTGACCGATGACGAGCAAGGACGCACAGGGCAAGGACGTACCGACCCAGAGCACTTCGGCCGACTACGCACCCCGGCCGTCCGGCGGCTCGCCGCGGCTCGCCGGCGGCTGGACACAAGAGCAGGCCCGGGGCCTGGTCGCCGTGCTGGAACGGCTGCCGCGACGGCTGGCCCGGCAGGAGCTGCTCGACGAAGAGAAGCACCACACACGGGAGTTCGACAGGTTCTACGCCGCCATGCAGGGCGCCGCGGATGAGATGAACGGGCGTACCGGTACGCCGGACAACCCGGCCGTCACCGCCTTCTGGTCCGAGGAGCGCTCTGGCGGTCAGCTGGAACAGTGCGCCCGTCCGCGATCTGCGCGCCACGGCGAGCACCGCCCAGGAGCGGCTGCGGCGCATCGGGGACCGGGTCAGGCTCAACGCCCACCAGGACGTACGGTCCTTCCTCGCCCTCGGCCCCGACATGTCCACGCTGCTGCGCTCCATCGAGCTGAACCTTCCGGCCGTGCAACAGCCGGAGGCGTTCTACACCCGGGGGTCGCAGCTGCGCCCCCTGATGGACCGCATCATCCACCACTGGTCGCATGTCACCGGGACCAACATCCGCTCCCGGGCGACCCGCCTCGACGCGGGGACGATCCGCGCGCTCAGCAACGCGAGCGCCATCACGAGCGCGCCCGCCTCGGTGGGCATCGGTGCCCGCGCGGCGTCCACGGAGACCGTGCGGGCCAACTGACGCCCGCCTCCTGCTCACCGTGCCCGGCCGATCCCCTCCGGCCGGGCACCGTGACCCCGCCCGTCCACCGTCTGCAGGCCCGTCCACCCGCCCAGACGTTCGTATGTTCGTGAAGGAGCACTCCGCACGGCCGAGCCCTTGTCCGCCGCCGCCCTCGTCAGGGCCCTGCGCACCGAGGGCGTCACCGTCGTCGAGATCGACGGCCGGCACACCAACAACCGCAACCACGTGGGCGCATGGGCGGCCCGTCAACGGCGTCGTGATCCACCACACCGCCGGGAGCGGTGCCGACGCCATGGTCCGCCTCTGCTTCCACAGCCGCTCCGATCTGCCGGGACCGCTATGCCTCGGCCTCATCGCCAAGGACGGCTCGGTCCACCTCGTCGGCAATGGCCGCACCAACCACGCCGGCGGGGCGTTCATGGCGGCGAGGTCGCATGTCCTCGGGGTTACCCCAGGGCCGTCCCAGCGCAGCTGCCGCCGCAAGCAGAGGTCAGGCGGAGGTGACCGGCAGTACATCAGGCGACAGCGCCGCCGCCCGCGCCACGGCGCTCGTCATCCGCCTGCAGTGATGACGACGGCACAACACCTCGTACCCGACCTCCCCCGCCAGCCGGCCCACATCCCCCACCATGACCTGCTCGCCCTCGATCACCATCTCCCCGTCCACCGTACGAGCGTTGTGAGTGGCCCGCGCACCACACCAGCACATCGCCTCGACCTGCAACGTCTCGACCCGGTCCGCCAGTTCGATCAACCGCTGCGAACCCGGGAACAACCTCGTGCGGAAGTCCGTAGTGATCCCGAACGCGAACACATCCAGCTCCAAGTCGTCCACGACGCGAGCGAGCTGGTCGATCTGCTCGGGGGCCAGGAACTGCGCCTCATCCGCGATCACGTAGTCCACCCGGTGACCCTGCGACATCTGGTCGACCAGATACCCATACAGATCCATACCCGGCGCCGCTTCGACCGCCTCCGTCACCAGGCCGAGGCGCGAGGACAGCTTCCCCTCCCCCGCCCGGTCGTCCCGCGTGAAAATCACACCCTGTAGGCCCCTCGCTGATCGGTTGTGACCGATCTGGAGCGCCAAAGTACTCTTCCCACAGTCCATCGTTCCCGAGAAAAACACCAATTCGGACATCAGGAGAGCGGGACCTTCCGGGTCGGACGAGGGCGGCGCACACCGTCGAGACGCGCAACAACAGCAACAGACGGCACAACCCCGACCACGACACCGCCAGGGCATGGCGAATACCCGAGCCAGTCGGTGCTCTTTCCGCAGTCCATCGTTCCGGAGAAGAACACAAGCTCGGACATGGGGGGCTGAGCACCTTTCGGGCGGGGTCAAGTGAGGCAGGGGAAATGGTGACGGGGAACGCTGGAGAGGGAAAACGCGGCTACGAGCGTACTTCGAGCAGCGGGACGAGTTGCTCGGCGGGGGTCATCGAACCATGCATGCCGACCATCGCGGACTCGTGCGGCTCATTGACCGAGGCAGTGATCACCACGTCGTCGCGGGCCGCCGCGACGACGTCGCCGATCCTGCCGTGGACGCGTTCGTCGATCTTCGGGCCGAACCAGCCGGCCGCGATCGCCTCGTCCCGGCTCGCCACCCAGAACTGCTCGCCGAGCACTTCCCGCCAGACGGTCAGCACATCGTTCTCGGCCCCCGGGACGGCGTACACATGACGGGCCCGGCCCTCGCCGCCGAGCAGGGCGACACCCGCGCGCAGCTCCCAGTCCTCGTCGAAGTCGATCCGGGACTGCTCGTCGAAGGGGATGTCGATCATGCCGTGGTCGGCGGTGATGTACAGCGCCGAGCGGGGCGGGAGCTGTTCGGCCAGCCGCCGGGCCAGGCCGTCCACGTACATCAGCTGTCCGCGCCAGGCGTCGGAGTCGACGCCGAAGCGGTGGCCCTTGCTGTCGACCTCGCTGTAGTACGTGTAGACGAGCGATCGGTCACCTGCGGCCAGCCGTTCGGCGGCGACGTCCATCCGCTCCTCACCGGACAGCCGGCCGAGGAACGAGCCCCCGCTGAGCGCGATCTTGGTGAGGGGGGTCTGCTCGAAGGCGGGGGCGGAGACCTGGGCGGTGCGCACACCGGCGGCGTCGGCGAGCTTGAAGACGGTGGGGTACGGCTGCCAGGCCTTCGGCGAGGTCCAGGGCTGCCAGCGGAGCTGGTTCATCAGCTCGCCGGTCTCCGGATTGCGCGCGGTGTAGCCGGGAAGGCCGTGCTCCCCCGGCGGAAGTCCGGTACCGACCGAGGCCAGTGAAGTCGCGGTGGTGGCCGGGAAGCCCGCCGTGATCGGACGGCCGGTGCCGCCGCGCGAGGTGGGCAGCAGGGAGTGCAGAAACGGTGCCTCGTCCGGGTGGACCTTGATCTGCTCCCAGCCGAGACCGTCGATCAGGAACACGCAGTTCCGATCGGCGGGGGTGAGTTCGGGGATCGCGGCGGTGAAGCCGGGTACGCCCTGTCCGGCGGCGAGTGTGGGCAGCAGATCGGAGAGCGACCCGCTGCCGTACTCGGGGACGGGGGCGGTGTCGACGGGGAGCAGAACGGGATCCTGCCAGGCCGGCTGGGCCATCAGCGGCCGGTCGCCGCGGTCGCGGCCGTGGCCTCGGAAAGCGCCTGGGCGAAGGCGAGGGTCTGGCGCACGGTGTCCGGGCCGTCCCCGGCCTCGCTGACCCGCAGGCTCAGATCGTCGGCGGTGGAGCTTCCGGTGTAGCCGTGGTCGGCCTCGCAGTTGGGGTCGCCGCAGGCGGCCAGCTCCAGGTCGATGCGGGAGACCGCGCCCCAGCCGATGGTGAGGACGACCTCGCGGGGCAGCGTGCCCGGTACGTACTTCTCGGGGTTGGCCACGACACGGCTGACCACGACCGACGAGATCCGGTCGAGCTTGACCGACTCCGTGGAGGTGGTGGCGTACGGCGTCGGGGAGCTGGTGTCCGCATTCTGCTCGTCGGTGTGGCTGACGATGAAACGGGTGTCCGTCAGGACCAGGACCGTGACGTGGCGGCGCACCTCGTTGGAGTCGAAGGTGGTCTCCTGGTGCACCAGGTACGAAGCGACCGGCTCACCGCCCACGGCGGCCTCCACCGCCTCGGCCACGAGGGCCGGGTAGTAGCCACTGCGCTCGATCGCCGCGCGCAGCCCCTGGGTCGTCGTACCGGTCTTTGCCATGAGGACCATCCTACGGGGGACGGACGACTGCCGGGGACGTTGTGCGGCAGGGTGGGCCGGGGCCGGAACAGTGAAGGGACCCGGTTTCGCGCCCGTCCGGCGATCGGGAACGAAACAGTGCGCTGCCGGTCAGTAGTTGGGGAGGCGGCGCGGGCCGAGGTCGGTGCGGGCCGGGGGCGGCGAGAGCCGGACGCTCGCGCCGAGGACGGTCAGCCCCTGGGTGGCGACCACGACCGGTTCCAGAGCGATGGAGACCACCTCGGGATGGTCGTCGACCAGCCGGGACACCCGCAGCAGCAGCTCTTCGAGCGCCGCGGTGTCCACGGGGGCCGCGCCACGCCAGCCGAACAGCACCGGGGCCGCCCGGATGGACCGGATCAGCTCGGCGGCGTCGCGGTCGGTGGCCGGAACGAGACGGTGGGCGGTGTCGCCGAGGAGTTCGGAGGGCGCGCCCGCGAGCCCGAAGGACAGGACGGCGCCCGCCGCCGGGTCGATCGCGGCCCGTACGACGGTGTCGACGCCGCGCGGAGCCATGGCCTGGACGACGGGCTGGAGCTCGGCGGGCTTGCCGAGCAGGTCGGTCAGTTCGCCGTACGCCCGGCGCAATGCGCCCTCGTTGGCGAGGTCCAGCCGGACACCGCCGAGATCGGCGCGGTGGCGCAGATGGGGCGCAGTGGTCTTGAGCGCCACGGGATAACCGAGCTGCGCCGCCGCGGCAACAGCGGCTTCCGGGTCGGCGGCCGGAAGCGTCGGTCGTACGGTGATGCCGTAGCGGCCCAGGAGTTCGCGCGCCTCGTCGTGTGCGAGCGGTCTGCCCCGCGGGTCGGGGTCGGGGCCGAGGAGGGCGTCGATCAGGTCGGCGGCGCCCGGCTCGTCGATGGTGTCGTCGAGGAACTCGGGCACCTTGCCGGGCACGGCCGCCTGCCGTCGCCACTGCGCGTACCTCACCGCTTCGGCCAGGGCACGCACGGCCCGCTCGGCGGCGGGGTAGGCGGGGATCCGGCCTATCCGGATGCCGGGGCCGCCGTCAGTGCCCGCACCGGTGGTGGCGGTACCGGCGCCGTCGTCGATGCCCGCGCCGGTGGCGGCGGTGGCTGTGCCGCGGCCCGTTCCGGGTGCCGAGGGGATGTGCGCAGGGTCGTGGCCGGTCGTAGTCGTAGGGGCGGCTCCGGCGCGCGAGGGCGTCGCGGCTGCGGAGGGCTCTGTCGAAGGACGCGGCAGCGCGACCGTGCTGGTGGCCGCGGCGAGGGCCTCCGCCAGACCGCCGATCTCCACATGGACGACGGCCACCGGCTTGGCGGGACCGGCCGCGGCTGCCGCGTGCAGCGCGGTCGCCAGCACCTCTCCGTCGCCCGGTTCCGCCTCGCCGTTCTCGCCCACCCATGGGATCGCCGTCACGACGACCGAGTCGCAGCCCTTGTCGGCCAGGGCCTCGGCCAGGGCGTCCCGGAAGTCCTGCGGGGTGGCGGCGGTGGTGAGGTCGCGGGGCGGGTGCGGGCGCAGCCCCTCGGCCAGGCAGGCGTCGTAGGTGAGCAGGCCGAGCGATTCGGAGTTGCCGAGGATCGCGACCCGCGGGCCCGCCGGGAGGGGCTGGCCTGCGAGGAGGAGACCCGCGTCCACCATCTCCGTCACGGTGTCGACGCGGATCACGCCCGCCTGCCGCATGAGCGCGGAGACCGTCGCGTCCGGGATCCGGCTGACCGGCACCGCATGGCCGGGCGGGGTGGAACCGCTGTGCCGTGCGCCCTTCACCACGACCACCGGCTTCACGGCCGCGGTGCGCCGCGCGAGGCGGGTGAACTTGCGGGGGTTGCCCAGCGATTCGAGGTACAGCAGGGCGACATCGGTGTCCGGGTCCTCGTACCAGTACTGCAGGAAGTCGTTGCCCGAGATGTCGGCGCGGTTGCCGGCGGAGATGAAGGTGGAGAGGCCTGCGCCGCGCCGGTAGAGCCCGGAGAGCAGCGCGATGCCGATCGCTCCGGACTGGGTGAAGAGGCCGATGCGTCCGGGCGCGGGCGGCTCGGGGGCGAGGGAGGCGTTCAGCCGGACTGCTTCGGCGTTGTTGATCACGCCGAAGGCATTCGGGCCGATGATCCGCATCCCGTACGAGCGGGCCTGACGGACCAGTTCACGCTGCCGCTCCCTGCCTTCGGCGCCCCATTCGGCGTATCCGGCGGAGAGTACGACCAGGCCCTGGACGCCGTGCTCACCGCAGTCGGCGACGGCCTCCGGAACTCGGTCGGCGGGGACGGCGACGACCGCGAGGTCGACCGGTTCGTCGATCTCGCCGATGGAACGGTGAGCGGGGACACCGTCGATCGTGCCCTGGTCGGCGGCGAAGGCGCGGTTCACGGCGTACGTACGGCCGGTGAAGCCGGCCCCGAGGAGGTTGCGCAGGACCGTGCGGCCGACCCCGCCGGGAGTGCGGCCCGCGCCGATGACGGCGACGGATCCGGGGGCGAGCAGCCGTTGCACGGAGCGCGCCTCGGCCCGCTGCTCACGGCCGCGCTGCACGGCGAGCGACTCGGCGGTCGGTTCGAGGTCCAGGGTGAGATGGACGGAGCCGTCCTCGAAGCTGCGCTGCTGGGTGTACCCGGCATCCCGGAACACCTTGATCATCTTGTTGTTGGCGGGCAGCACCTCGGCCGCGAAGCGGCGGATGCCGCGCTCGCGGGCGACGGCCGCGATGTGTTCGAGGAGCGCCGATGCCACGCCCCGGCCCTGATGCGCGTCCTGGACCAGGAAGGCGACCTCGGCCTCGTCGGCGGGTGCGGAGGCCGGCCTGCCCCGCTCGTCGATCCGGTCGTAGCGGACGGTCGCGATGAACTCGCCGCCGACTGTGACCGCGAGCCCCACCCGGTCGACGTAGTCGTGATGGGTGAAGCGGTGCACGTCCCTGTCGGACAGACGGGGGTACGGGGCGAAGAAGCGGTAGTACTTCGACTCGTCGGAGACCTGCTCGTAGAAGCTGACCAGCCGTTCGGCGTCGTCCGTGGTGATGGGCCTGATCCGGGCGGTTCCTCCGTCGCGGAGGACCACGTCCGCTTCCCAGTGGTCGGGGTACACGTGATGCGGACTCTGCTCCGGCGAGGGCTGCATGCGCAAAGACTACGGCTCCGTCAGCGGTCGCGTAGGCCTTGGGGCCGGGGCAGTCTGAGGGGGCCGATCGGCGGTGCAGCACGGGTTGTGGGCGTGCCGCCGATCGGCTGGAGCATCGCGCACCACATGAGAGACTGGTCTAGACAACCATTGATTCGTGAAGGGCAGAACCATGGCTGAGCGCCGCGTCAACGTCGGTTGGGCCGAGGGGCTGCACGCCCGCCCCGCTTCCATCTTCGTCCGTGCCGCCACGGCTTCCGGCGTCCCCGTGACGATCTCCAAGGCCGACGGCAACCCGGTGAACGCCGCCTCCATGCTCGCGGTGCTCGGCCTCGGCGCGCACGGCGGCGAGGAAATCGTGCTCGCGTCCGAGGCCGACGACTCCGAAGCCGCCCTGGACCGTCTGGCGAAGCTTGTCGCCGAAGGTCTCGACGAGCTTCCGGAGACCGTCTGAACCATTTCCTGCGAGAGAGCCGCGGCACCTTTATTCGGGGTCGCGGCTTTTCGCTTTGCCGAACCAGGACAACCGGAGAGAATTCGGGCAGTCCAAAGAAAATCCTCGCGCAATTACAACTCTTTAACATACGGCGTAATCGTTGATTCGGAACGCCCGTGATGCTTACGGAATGCCGCGAAGTCCTCACCCGGTCGGCGCGCGAGGCGTCGGGCCGTCGGCCCGGCCGGTCGGTGCAGCGCAGGTCCAGGGTGCGCAGCGCTTCCCGTACCGGGACACGGGAGACCCCGCAACGGCACGCCGGTAACTCCTCTGTGAGCCCGGCTGCCGCATTCGAAGACACCGGAGACGATGTCGTCACGGATTGCCGCGCATACCGAATGCGCCGGAATGCGCATGTCCGAATCTCCACCTTCCCCCCACCCCTACGTGCCGGTCGGTCTTGATCCCCGCGAAACGCGGCCGACCGGCGCCTGTTATCGGGGAGCAGGTGCTACGGGCAGGCGCGGAGGCCGGGCAGGGCGAAGGCCCCGGCGTGCGCCGGGGCCTTCGAAGGAGTGCTGCGGGTGGAGCGCCGGTCAGACGTTGACGCCGCGGGCGCGCAGGTATGCGACGGGGTCCAGGTCGGAGCCGTACGACGGCGCGGTCCGGGCCTCGAAGTGGAGGTGCGGTCCGGTGGAGTTGCCGGTCGAGCCGGAGAGGCCGATCCGCTGGCCCGCGCCGACGCTCTGGCCGACGGAGACACCGATCGAGGAGAGATGGCCGTACTGCGTGTACGTGCCGTCGGTCATCCGGAGCACGATGTTGTTGCCGTACGCGCCGCCCCAGCCGGCCTCGACGACCGTACCGGCGCCGACGGCGACGACGGAGCTGCCGGACGCGGCGTGGAAGTCGATGCCCGAGTGGCTGCCGGAGGACCAGAGCGAGCCGCTGGACTTGTAGCCGGTGGTGACGTACGAACCGGCGACCGGGAGCTGGAAGCCACCCAGGCGAGTGCGCTCGGCGGACCGGGCGGCGCGGGCCTTCTCGGCGCGCGCCTCGGCCGCGCGCTTCGCGTCGGCCTTGGCCTTCGCCTCCGCCTCCGCCTCCTTCTTGGCGTCGGCCCTCCGCTGGGCCTCCGCCTTCGCCTTCGCCGCGACATCGGCCTGGCGCTTCTGCGCGTCGGCCTGGGCGTCGATCTGGTCGGCGATGGCGCCCTTGATGGCTATGACCTGGTTCAGACCGGTCTCGCTGACGGAGGGGTCCGCGGCGAGGGCCGGAGAGGCCATGCCACCGATGACGCCAGTGGTGGCCAGAGTCGCGACGCCGGCGATCTTCGCGCTCCTGCGCGTCAGTCGACTCGGGGCACGATGCTTCCCGGTGGCACGGGTGAACGCCATGAAGTGGCTGATCCTTTCCTTCCTTCTCGCCTACCGGGTTAGCTGACGGGTTCGGAGCAGGAAGGTCTCCTACGGACGCCCCGGCCCCACCGAGGCTCAGGCATCCGACTCACCCCAGGGACTGCATGGGTCCCCGGCTCCCCAGGCTCGCGCCTGACGGGGACTCGGCGATGGCTGCCCGGTACGTCGCGGATGCGGCATACGAGTGACGGACAGCCCGGCCGACGCTAAGTGGGGTCACTTTCATTCACCAAACGGACAGGCCGTTTTGTAGCGCATCCCACAGGGCAGACAGGCAACCTCTCCACCAAAACGGACAAAAAGGAATACCCCGGCGAGATCTCACTCACGGGGGTATTCCTTCTGTCCCATTATGCGGACATATGATGGGTCGGTGGACCGGCCGGTGTGGTCGGTGCTCGGCCGAACGTGACAGTCGACCGGCGAACTGTCACACGCGACCGGGCGGCCGGTCGTCCGGCGCCCGCGGCGGGTACGACCGTCAGCCGGTGACCACCGACACCTCTCCGATGTCCAGCGCCCGGACCGGCTCCTCGATCTGTGCCGCATCACCGACGAGGATCGTGACCAGCCGGTCACCCGGGAAGGCGCTGACCACCGCTGCGGTCGCCTCGACCGTGCCGGTCTCCGCGAGCCGGGCGTACAGCTGTGCCTGGTAGTCGTCCGCGAGGTGCTGCTCGACCTGGTCGGCGAGGGTGCCCGCGACCGAGGCCGCCGTCTCGAACTTCAGCGGGGCGACACCCACGAGGTTCTGCACGGCGGTCTCGTGCTCTTCATCGGTCAGTCCCTCGGCCGCCAGGGTCCGCAGGACCGTCCACAGGTCCTTCAGAGCCGGTCCCGTGGACTCGGTGTCCACCGATCCACTGATGGCGAGCATCGCGGCACCGGTCGCCCCCGAGGCGGAATCCGGAGCCGACGACCGCAGCACCTGGGCGAAGGCCCGTACGCCGTAGGTGTAGCCCTTCTCCTCGCGCAGCACACGGTCCAGCCGGGAGGTGAGCGTGCCGCCCAGGCAGTACGTCCCCAGGACCTGGGCCGGCCATACGCTGTCGTGCCGGTCGGCGCCGATCCGGCCGATCAGCAGCTGCGTCTGCACCGCGCCCGGACGGTCGACGATCACCACTCGGCCGGTGTCGTCGGCGGTGATCGGCGGGACGGGACGGGGCTCCGCGGTGTCTCCCGACCAGTCGCCGAAGGTGTCGTCGAGCAGGGCGTCCAGGTCGATGCCGGTGAGGTCACCGACGACCACGGCGGTCGCCGTGGACGGCCGGACGTGGGCGTCGAAGAAGGCGCGCACGGCCGCCGAGTCGATCCGCTCCACCGTCTCCTCGGTGCCCTGGCGCGGGCGCGACATCCGCGCCGCGGCCGGGAAGAGCTCCTTGGAGAGCTGCTTGGCGGCACGCCGGGCCGGGTTGGCCTGCTCGTGCGGGATCTCGTCGAGCCGGTTGCGTACCAGCCGTTCGATCTCGCTGTCGTCGAAGGCGGGCGCCCGCAGCGCCTCGGCGACCAGCGCGAGAGCCTTGGCCAGCCGGGAGGCCGGGACCTCCAGGGAGACCCGGACGCCGGGGTGGTCGGCGTGCGCGTCGAGGGTGGCGCCGCAGCGCTCAAGCTCGGCGGCGAACTCCTCGGCGGTGTGCTTGTCGGTGCCCTCGGACAACGCCCGCGACATGATCGTGGCCACACCGTCGAGGCCCTCGGGCTCGGCGTCCAGCGGGGCGTC
Organism: Streptomyces sp. NPDC002785; assembly: GCF_040295565.1. Classification (NCBI taxonomy): domain Bacteria; kingdom Bacillati; phylum Actinomycetota; class Actinomycetes; order Kitasatosporales; family Streptomycetaceae; genus Streptomyces; species Streptomyces sp. NPDC002785. Next base: position 22,689 of record NZ_JBEOVN010000036.1, read on the forward strand.
GAGAAAGATCTCGACAGCCACGACCTGCTGGCCGGGGCGGTGGCAGCGCAGCACCGTGAGGCCGTTGGACAGGGCGCCGCGCTCCGGCGCGGGGAAGGCCCAGGGGCGGGCGACGCCGGGGGCTGGCTGCGGGTGGTACTGCATCGAAACTCCAGTCGCGGCAGCGTCGGTCACTTGTCCGCTCCCTCGTGGGCGTCGGTGTCGTCGGCGTCGGTCTCATCGGTGTCCGCCGCGTCTGCGGGCTCGGCCGATTCGACCGGCTCGTAGACCAGCACCGCCCGGTTGTCGGGACGCAGCTGGGCCTTGGCGGCTGCCTGGACCTCTTCCGCGGTGACATCGAGCACCCGCTGTACGGCGGTCAGAGCGAGCTGCGGGTCGCCGAACAGCACGGCGAACCGGCAGAGTTCGTCGGCGCGGCCGGCGACCGTACCGAGACGGTCCAGCCACTCGCGCTCCAACTGGGCCTGCGCACGCTCCATTTCCTCGGGCGTGGGGCCCTCGGCCGCGAACCGGGCAAGCTCCTCGTCGACAGCGGCCTCGATCTGCGGCACCTCGACGCCGCCGGACGTCTTGACGTCCAGCCAGCCGAGCGAGGGCGCGCCGGCCAGCCGCAGCAGTCCGAACCCGGCCGCCACGGCCGTACGGTCACGGCGGACCAGGCGGTTGTGCAGCCGCGACGACTCACCGCCGCCGAGCACGGTCAGCGCGAGATCTGCCGCGTCACACTCACGGGTGCCGTCGTGCGGCAGCCGGTAGGCGGCCATCAGGGCCCGCGCCGGCACCTCCTCGTGCACCTCTTCGCGCAGCTGCTCGCCGATGATCTCGGGGAGCGTGCCTTCGCGCGGCGGCTGCTTGCCGTCATGGGACGGGATGGAGCCGAAGTACTTCTCGATCCAGGCGAGGGTCTGCTCGGGGTCGATGTCTCCGACGACCGAGAGCACCGCGTTGTTGGGCGCGTAGTACGTACGGAAGAAGGTGCGGGCGTCCTCGAGGGTCGCGGCGTCCAGGTCCGCCATCGAACCGATCGGCGTGTGGTGGTACGGATGGCCCTCGGGGTAGGCCAGTGCCGTCAGCTTCTCGAACGCCGTGCCGTAGGGGACGTTGTCGTAGCGCTGGCGACGCTCGTTCTTGACGACGTCGCGCTGGTTCTCCATGGACTCCTCGTCGAGCGCGGCGAGCAGCGAGCCCATCCGGTCGGCCTCGAGCCAGAGGGCCAGCTCCAGCTGGTGCGTGGGCATGGTCTCGAAGTAGTTGGTGCGCTCGAAGCTGGTGGTCCCGTTGAGCGAACCGCCGGCTCCCTGCACCAGCTCGAAGTGTCCGTTCCCCTTGACCTGGCCGGAGCCCTGGAACATCAGGTGCTCAAAGAGGTGAGCCAGACCGGTGCGTCCCTTGACCTCGTGGCGCGAGCCGACGTCGTACCAGAGGCAGACCGCGGCGACCGGGGTCAGATGATCCTCGGAGAGCACCACGCGCAGGCCGTTGGCCAGACGGTGCTCGGTCGCTGTCAAGCCGCCGGAGCCGGCCTCGGCTGTGGCCGTGTGACCCTTGGGCATGTACGTCCCTTCGATCGCGATACTGGATTTCCTGCGAGACCTGCCACTGTAAGCAAGCGCACAGACACCTGGCGAAGTTCCCATACTGCGGAAGTTCGCGTGAAAGAGGGGCACGTCCCCCGCGGGACGGCTCGCGAAACCACCTCGGCGGGGGTCGGAAACGGCTCTTGGGACGGGGCGAGGTCGGCGATGTCAGTGCGGCGGTCCACAATGGTCCGCGTCAGAACCTGAGGTTGCCCGAACAGAATCCGTGAAGGAGTCGCAGCAGCGATGGCCCGCCGCAGCACGAAGACCCCGCCGCCGGACGACTTCGAGGAGAAGATCCTCGACATCGACGTCGTCGACGAAATGCAGGGCTCCTTCCTTGAGTACGCGTACTCGGTGATCTACTCACGGGCCCTGCCGGATGCCCGTGACGGCATGAAGCCGGTGCACCGCCGCATCGTGTATCAGATGAACGAGATGGGCCTGCGCCCCGACCGCGGCTATGTGAAGTGCGCCCGTGTCGTCGGCGAGGTCATGGGCAAGTTGCACCCGCACGGCGATGCGTCGATCTACGACGCACTGGTCCGTCTGGCGCAGCCGTTCTCCATGCGGCTCCCCCTGGTCGACGGCCACGGCAACTTCGGCTCGCTCGGAAACGACGACCCGCCGGCCGCCATGCGGTACACCGAGTGCCGGATGGCCGACGCGACGTCACTGATGACGGAGTCGATCGACGAGGACACCGTCGCTTTCCAGTCGAATTACGACGGCCAGGAGCAGGAGCCGACCGTTCTCCCGGCCGCGTACCCGAACCTCCTGGTCAACGGGTCGTCCGGGATCGCGGTCGGCATGGCCACCAATATGCCGCCGCACAACCTGGGCGAGGTCATCGCCGCCGCCCGTCACCTGATCAAGCATCCGGAGGCGGACCTGGAGACCCTGATGCGGTTCGTCCCCGGTCCCGATCTGCCGACGGGTGGCCGAATCGTGGGCCTGGGCGGCATCAAGGATGCATACGCCGGCGGGCGCGGCACGTTCAAGATCCGTGCGACCGTCGCCGTGGAGAATGTGACGGCGCGTCGCAAGGGTCTGGTCGTCACCGAACTGCCCTTCGCCGTCGGCCCGGAGAAGGTGATCGCCAAGATCAAGGATCTTGTCTCGGCGAAGAAGCTCCAGGGCATCGCGGACGTGAAGGACCTGACCGACCGCGAGCACGGCCTGCGCCTGGTCATCGAGGTGAAGAACGGTTTCGTGCCGGAGGCCGTGCTGGAGCAGCTCTACAAGCTGACGCCGATGGAGGATTCCTTCGGTATCAACAATGTGGCGCTGGTCGACGGGCAGCCGCTCACGCTGGGCCTCAAGGAGCTCCTCGAGGTCTATCTCGACCACCGCTTCGACGTGGTGCGCCGGCGCAGCGAGTTCCGCCGCGGCAAGCGTCGCGACCGGCTGCATCTGGTCGAGGGTCTGCTCGTCGCGCTGATCGACATCGACGAGGTCATCCGTCTCATCCGGTCCAGCGACAACTCGGCGCAGGCGAAGGAGCGGCTCATCGAGCACTTCTCGCTGAGCGAGACCCAGACGCAGTACATCCTGGACACTCCGTTGCGCCGGCTGACCCGGTTCGACCGGATCGAGCTGGAGAGCGAGCGGGACCGGCTCAACACCGAGATCGACAAGCTGACCATCATCCTCGAATCGGACACCGAGCTGCGCAAGCTCGTCTCCTCCGAACTGGCCGCGGTCGCCAAGAAGTTCGGCACCGACCGGCGTACGGTGCTGCTGGAGTCGGCTGGTTCGCAGGTCGCCTCGGTGCCGCTGGAGGTCGCGGACGACCCGTGCCGGGTGCTGCTGTCCTCGACCGGCCTGCTCGCCCGTACCGCCCATGACGATCCGATCGTCTTCGCCGAGGACGCCAGGCGTGCCAAGCACGATGTGATCGTGTCGGCCGTGCCGGCGACAGCCCGGGGCGATGTGGGCGCGGTGACGTCCACGGGGCGGCTGCTGCGGCTCGCGGTGATCGATCTGCCCCAGCTGCCGGACACCCATGCGGCGCCCAACCTTTCGGGCGGCGCGATGGTTTCCGAGTTCCTCACGCTGGAGAGCGACGAGGAGGTCATCTGCCTCACCACGCTCGACGAGGCCTCCCCCGGCCTGGCGATCGGCACCCTTCACGGTGTCGTCAAGCGGGTGGTGCCGGACTACCCGGCCAACAAGGACGAGCTGGAGGTCATCACCCTCAGGGACGGTGACCGGATCGTCGGCGCGGCCGAACTGCGTACGGGTGAGGAGGACCTGGTCTTCATCACATCCGACGCGCAGCTGCTGCGCTACCCGGCGGCTCAGGTGCGGCCGCAGGGCCGGCCCGCGGGAGGCATGGCGGGGATCAAGCTCGCGGCGGACGCCGAGGTGATCTCGTTCACCGTGGTGGATCCGGCGGCGGACGCCGTGGTGTTCACGGTGGCGGGCTCGCACGGCACGCTGGACGACTCGGCGCTGACGTCCAAGCTCACCCCGTTCGACCAGTATCCACGCAAGGGCCGGGCCACCGGCGGGGTGCGCTGTCAGCGGTTCCTCAAGGGCGAGGACGTTCTGGTGTTCGGCTGGGCGGGCGCGACGCCTGCCCGGGCCGCCCAGAAGAACGGCACGCCGACCGAGCTGCCGGACCCCGACCCGCGGCGTGACGGTTCGGGGACGCCGCTGGCCAAGCCGGTCGCGGTGATCGCGGGACCGGTGTAGGCAGTCGCCCGACGGCGGGTGGCCTGCCGCTACGCGTCGTCGTCCGGCCGTTGTACGTACCGCAGGACGCCCCACATGCTTCGCTCATGTGCGGCGTCCTGCGTCGTGTCAGGCGTCGGCGCGGCGATCTCGCGGCAGTCGGCCAGCTCCTTGTGCAGCTGCTCCGGATCAATGCCTGAGCCGATCAGCACCAGCTGGGTGCGGCGCGGTTCGTCGCGTGTCCACGGCTGCGGGTCGAACCGCAGGAACCTGCCGACCGCGTGCAGGACGTACTTGTTGCCGCGGTCGCCCGCGCCGAAGTCGACGAATCCCTTGATCCGGTAGAGACCCTGCGGCCTGGAGTCGAGGAACTCCATCGATCGGCGGGGGTTCATGGGTACGTCCGCGGTGAAGGACACGCTCTCGTACGCGGCATGCAGATGGTGGTCGTGTCCGGCGCCGGCCTCTTCCTCGGCCCGCTCCGCCAGGAGCAGGTCTTCGAAGGTGAGCTGGCGCGCCTTCTCCTCACCGTCCGGCCGCAGCGCCGGGTCGAAGAGCAGCTCGGGGTCGATGCGTCCGTACGTGACGCAGACGACGGCAGCCGCGCCGCCACCCGCCGGTGCGTCGCCGGCCGGGGCACCTGCCGCAGCGACGACGTCCCGGATACGGGCCTGTTCCTCGCTCCCGACCCGGTCGGTCTTGTTGAGCACGACAAGATCGGCGACAGCAAGATGGCGGTCGATCTCCGGGTGGCGCCGGCGGGTGGCGTCGAACTCTGCGACATCGACGACCTCAACCAGTCCCCCGTACACGATGTGCGGATTGCCGCTGGCCAGGAGCATGCGCACGAGCTCCTGCGGCTCCGCCAGTCCGCTGGCCTCGATGACGATCACGTCGAGGCGGGTGGCGGGCCGGGTCAGCGTCTCCAGGAAAGTGTCGAGTTCGCTCGCGTCGACCGCGCAGCACAGGCATCCGTTGCCCAGCGAGACCGTCGAGCCGACCTGCCCCGAGACCGTCATGGCGTCGATCTCGATGGAGCCGAAGTCGTTGACGATCACGCCGATCCGGTTTCCCGCACGGTTACGGAGGAGGTGGTTGAGCAGTGTCGTCTTGCCGGATCCCAGGAACCCCGCAAGGACGATGACCGGGATCTGCTGCTTGCGGGGCGGGGACGACGGGTTCAACGGGAACCTTCCTCGGGGACGTCAGAGCGCCGGGACCGGCTGCGGCGGGGGCGTACCGACGTAACGGGCCGCCGGGCGGATGATCTTCGAGTCCTCCGCCTGCTCCAGGATATTGGCGCTCCAGCCGACCACCCGCGCCGCACAGAACGTCGGCGTGAACATCTCGCGCGGCAGTCCGCACAGCTCCATGACGACTCCGGCGTAGAACTCCACGTTGGTGTGCAGCTCACGGCCCGGCTTGAGCTCGGCGAGGATCGCCTCGACCTGCCGCTCGACCTCGACGGCGAAGTCGACGAGCGGGCCGCCGAAGCCCTGGGCGATGCCCCGCAGCATGCGTGAACGGGGGTCCTCGGTGCGGTAGACGGGGTGCCCGAAGCCCATGATCCGCTCGCCCGCGAGCACCCGTTCGCGGATCCAGCCGTCGATGCGGTCGGGGGTGCCGATGGCGTCCAGGGTGTCGAGGGCGCGGCTGGGCGCTCCGCCGTGCAGCGGTCCGGAGAGCGCGCCGACGGCCGCCACCAGACAGGCCGCGACATCGGCGCCTGTGGAGGCGACGACGCGGCCGGTGAAGGTCGAGGCGTTGAAGCCGTGGTCGATGGTGGAGATCAGATACTGCTCCACGGCCCTGACACGTGCGGCGTCCGGTACGGAACCGGTGAGCATGTAGAGGTAGTTGGCCGCGTAGGGCAGATCGTCGCGCGGCTCGACCGGTTCGAGGCCCTGGCCGAGCCGGTGCAGGGCCGTGAGCACAGTGGGGACGGAGGCGCAGGCGGCCAGGGCATCGCTGCGGCGCCGGTCGGCGTCGACGTCGTAGACCGGTCGGAAGCCGGCCGAGGCGCCGAGGAGCGAGAGGGCGGTGCGCAGGCCGGCCAGGGGTCCGGAGACGGCCCCGGCGCGGGCCAGGGCGGGCAGGGCCTCGCGTATTTCTGCGGGCAGTCGGCGCAGTGCGGCGGTGCGGGCGGCGAATTCGGCACGGGCTGCGGCATCGGGCAGCATGCCCTCGAACATCAGGTACCAGACGTCCTCGAAGCTGCGGGTCTGTGCCAGTTCGATCGCCGAGTACTGCCGGTAGTGGTAGAAGCCCTCGCGCCCGCGGACATCACCGATGGCCGTGTCGGTGACGACGACTCCCGCGAGTCCTCGGGGTACGTCGAGCGGCGTTCCGCTGGTCATGGCCGGCATCTTTTCCTCCGTGGGCGTCCCGGTGGATCACATCAATATTGATTCGACCATCTATGGTTGACTTCAATCTGTCAATGTTGATTGAATCAATATGGATACGGTTGGCGACATGAAGGATCAAGCAGCACCCGGTGACGGTCCCGGTGCGACGGCCCCGCGGCGACTCAGCACCCGGGAGACGGCCGAGCGTCTCGGCGTCAAGCCCGAGACGGTGTACGCCTATGTCAGCCGGGGCCAGCTGAGCAGCAGGCGCGCTGCCGGCGGACGCGGCAGCACGTTCGACGCCGCGGAGGTCGACGCACTGGCCCGGCGCACAAGCCGCCGGGAGCCCTCCCCCGCCACCGGTGATCTGGTCTTCCGTACCGGCATCACACTCATCGAGAGCGACCGCTACTACTTCCGTGGCGTCGACGCGACCGAGCTGGCCAAGCAGTACTCCTACGAGGAGGTAGCCGAGTGGCTCTGGACCGGCGCCCTGCGGCCCGGCATCCGCTTCACGGCACCCGCCGAGGCACTGGCCGCGGCGCGCCGGGCAGTCGACGCGCTGCCCGCGCACAGCGGCTCGACGGACAGGCTGCGGGTGGCCGTGATCGCCGCGGCGACCGCCGATCCGCTCCGCTTCGACCTCTCACGCGAGGCAGTGCTTGCCGGTGCACGGAGCCTGATTCCGACGCTGGTCGGAGCGCTGCCTCCGGCCTCGGGCGCGCCTTCGACGGGTGACGGAGGCGGGGAGGGGGCGGACGGGAGCGGAGCCGCGTTGGCGCGGCGGCTGTGGCCAAAGCTCACCGCCCAGCCGGCCGACGAGGCGTCAATCGCCGTGCTGGACGCCGCTCTCGCCCTGCTGATCGACCACGATCTCGCGGCATCGACACTGGCCGCCAGGGTCGCCGCATCCGCCCATGCTCATCCGTACGCGGTGGTCTCCGCGGGCCTCGGGGTCCTGGAGGGCCCGTTGCACGGGGCCGCGAGCGGTCTGGCGCACCGGATGCTGACCGAGGTGCTGGAGCGGGGCAGCGCGGTCCCGGTGGTGGCGGACCATCTCCGTACCGGACGCAGGGTCCCGGGGCTCGGCCATCGCCTCTACACCTTCGAGGACCCGCGGGCTCAGACGCTGTTTGCCCTGCTCGCGGACATCCCCCAGGCGGCTCCCGCCCTCGCCGCAGCCCGCGACGTGGTCGCCACGACCCCCCGACACGCGCCCCTGCACGCCAATGTCGACCTGGCGCTCGCCGTGCTGTCGGTCTCCTCGGGCATGGCCGCGGAGGCGGGCGAGACGGTGTTCGCGGTGTCGCGCACGGCGGGCTGGATCGCGCATGCACTGGAGGAGTACGGGGAACGGCCGCTGCGTATGCGCCCCAGTGGCCAGTACCGAGGCCCCCGCCCCCCTCAGCCGCTGCCCACCGCCATGGGCAAACCGCCGCAGGCGGCGCGACGGGGCAAAGCTTGCCGGGAGGGGCACTACACCTAGACCGCGCCTGCCCCGGTCAGCGCACGGACCTCGGTCTCCGCATGTTTGGCGCCGTCCGGCGGCTCGGTGGACGTGACCGTTCCGATCCAGCCGGCCAGGAAGCCCAGCGGGATGGAGACCAGGCCCGGGTTCTCCAGGGGGAAGAGCTGGAAGTCGGCGCCGGGGAAGAGCGAGGTGGGGCTGCCGGAGACGACCGGGGAGAGCAGCACGAGCAGCACGGCGGGGATCAGCCCGCCGTAGACCGACCAGACCGCCCCGCGGGTGGTGAAGTTCCGCCAGAACAGGGAGTACAGCAGCACCGGGAGGTTGGCCGAAGCCGCGACGGCGAAGGCGAGCCCCACCAGGAACGCCACATTCAGGTCCTGGGCGACCAGACCGAGCGCGATGGCGGCCACTCCGACCCCGGCTGCGGCGACCCGGGCCACGGTGACCTCGCTGTACTGCTTGGAGCCCGGCCGTCTGAGCGAGGCGTAGAGGTCATGGGCCACAGAGGCGGACGAGGCGAGGGTGATCCCCGCAACGACGGCGAGGATGGTCGCGAAGGCGACGGCGGCGACTACGGCGAACAGAATCGTTCCCCCAGTGGTCCCCTCGCCACCGCCGAGCACCAGGGCCAGCAGCGGAACCGCGGTGTTCCCCGCGGGATTCGACGCCCGTACCTCGGCCGACCCGACCAGTGCCGCCGCCCCGAATCCGAGCGCGATCGTCATCAGGTAGAAGCTGCCGATGAGCCCGATGGACCAGACGACCGAACGGCGGGCCGCACGGGCGGTGGGCACGGTGTAAAAGCGCGACAGGATGTGCGGCAGCCCCGCCGTACCGAGTACCAGTGCCAGGCCCAGGCTGATGAAGTCGATGCGTGCCGTCCAGGTTCCGCCGTACCGGAGGCCGGGCGAGAGAAACCGGCTTCCGTGCCCGCTCCGTTCGGCGGCGGAGTTGAGCAGGGCGTTGAAGTTGCCATGGAAGTGGACCAGGACGAGCACGGTGAGCACGACCGCTCCCGCCATCAGCAGAACGGCCTTGACGACCTGAATCCAGGTGGTGGCGCGCATCCCGCCGAGCGATACGTAGATCACCATGAGCGCCCCGACACCGATGACGGTCCAGGAACGGACGGCGCCGCTCGTACCGCCGAGGAGCAGGGCCACCAAGCTGCCCGCACCCACCATCTGTGCCACCAGATAGAGCACGGAGACGGTGACGGACGAGGTGCCTGCGGCGATCCGGACCGGGCGCTCCGCCATCCGCGCCGCCACCACGTCGGCGAGTGTGAACCGGCCGCAGTTGCGGACCAGTTCGGCGACCAGCAGCAGGACGACGAGCCAGGCGACGAGGAACCCGACCGAGTAGAGCATGCCGTCGTAGCCGAAGAGGGCGATCAGACCGGAGATGCCGAGGAAGGACGCGGCCGACATGTAGTCGCCGGCGATGGCGAAACCGTTCTCCATGGGGGAGAACAGCCGGCCGCCCGCATAGAACTCCTCGGCCGAGCCGTGCCGGTTGCGGCTCACCCAGGTGGTGATGGCGAGCGTCACTGCGATGAAGGCGCTGAACAGCAGGAGCGCCAGGGTCTGGTGGTTCCCGTTCAACGCCCGATCCCCCGTGTCATCTCCTGTGTCTGCCAGCGCAGATCGAGTGCGGCCCGGTCCCTGCGCAGTCGTGCGTGACGTGCGTACGCCCCGGTGAGAAGGAACGTCGTGAGGAACTGCCCGAGACCCACGACCATCGCGACATTGACCGCTCCGGCCACCGGACGGGCCATCAGCCCGGGTGCGGTGATCGCGGCGACGACGTAGGCGAGATACCAGACGAGGAAGGCGAGGGTGGCGGGGATGACGAACCGCCGGTACCGACGGCGCACTTCCTGGAAGGCCTCACTGCGCTGCACCTCCATATAAATGTCGGCCGCACTGTGGCCGCAGCGCGGGTCAGCGGGCCCAGGTGGTCCGGCGGGAGTGAAGCTCCCCGCACCGTCCAGCTCGCCCCATCCGGAGGCCGGCACATCGCCCCACGGGTCGTCGAGTCGCATCACTGCGGCCTCGTGCCCTGCTTCCTTCTCCACCGAACAACTCCCCTTGTCCACGGACCACTTCGGCCGCGTACCCAAGAATGGGCAGATCGGGAAGATCCCGGGCATTCATTCGCCGGTCTTCACCACTTCAGGTGAAGGTCGACCCGGGCGACTGTGCGAGGTACCGAACGTACGCACAACGAACGGCCTGCGCTCGGTCGCGTACTCCGGCCCTATCGAGAGGTTGTTGATGTGGCTTTTCACGGTGGCCTGCGAAATGTGCGGCCTGCGGGCGATCTCCAGGTCGGACAGCCCTTCCGCGATCAGGACCAGCACTTCCAGCTCACGTGGCGTCATGCCGTCGGGCGGCTGAGACTCGGGGGCCGGGCCGGGCGGCGGGGGCTGCGTGGTGACGCGCTCCAGCAGACCGCGCCGCACGGAAGGCGATAGTCCGCCATGGAGCGTGCCGCCACCACCCGCTCGAGTACCCGGTCCCGGAAGTCTCCTGCGGGCTCCCACTCGATCAGCAGCCGCGCCGCCTCCGGATGTACCAGCTGCGCCGAGAGGCGGTGGGCGAGCACATCGTGGATCTCCCGGGCGACCCTGGCCCGCTCGTCCAGGGCAGCCGTCTCGGCCTCCGGCACGTGCGGGCCGCCCGCTCCTGCGCGAGGAGTCTCTGGGCGCTGCCGCGGGCCTCGGCGTCCAATCTGATCACGTAGCCCGCCGGGGAAGGACCCGCTGTGGTCATGGCCGTGGTCAGCCCGCCGTCGGTGCTGACAGCGGCTACGCGCCGAGTGCGACGGTCGTGCCCGGGAGGCCCGCCGCGAGCGGCAGCCTCTCCAGCGCGGCGACCGCGCAGCCGCACCAAAGGATCACGCCGGCGCCCGGCCTGGCGCACCCCGAAAGCCGCCACCATGCGGCGCCTGAAGTCCCCGCGACGGCCGTGGCCGGTGTTCCAGGCTGGTCCTGAAGAACGCCCACGCGGCAACCGCACAGCCCAGAACGCCCACCAGCCCGAGCGAGACCTTCCAAGGCCCGAACCGTCCGCCGGCACATGTGTGCGGCGCTTCATGATGTACGCCCGTCAGCGCGGCAGCCCCGTAGCGATGACGGCGACGATCACCAGGACATTGACGAGCCCGGACATGCTGTCTTCGAGATACGGGAAGGTCGAACCCCTTCCACGCTACGGAAACGACCAGGTCAGGGGGATCGGCTCAGGGGTTGATCCTGGGTACAGTCGCCGTCTCCACCCAGGGGTGGAGACGGCGTCGCTCAGGCGTCGATGCGCGAGCGGTCAAGGGTGGCGGCCGAGCTGGTGATGAATTCCTTGCGGGGCGCGACCTCGTTGCCCATCAGCAGATCGAAGACCTGTTCGGATGATTCGAGGTCGCCGATGTTGATCCGCCGCAGTGTCCGGTGGCGCGGATCCATCGTGGTCTCGGCCAGCTGGTCGGCGTCCATCTCACCCAGCCCCTTGTACCGCTGGATCGAGTCCTTGTACCGGACATTCTTGCGCTGCAGCTCCAGCAGCGTCTGGCGCAGCTCGCCGTCGGAGTACGTGTAGATGTACTTGTCCTGGCCCTTCTTCGGCTGGACCAGCTCGATCCGGTGGAGCGGGGGCACAGCGGCGAAGACTCGTCCCGCCTCGACCATGGGCCGCATGTACCGCTGGAAGAGCGTGAGCAGCAGGATGCGGATGTGCGCGCCGTCGACATCGGCGTCCACCAGGAGGACGATCTTGCCGTAGCGGGCGGCGTCGATGTCGAAGGTCCGCCCGGAACCGGCCCCTATGACCTGGATGATCGCGCCGCACTCGGCGTTCTTCAGCATGTCCGAGACGGACGCCTTCTGGACATTGAGGATCTTGCCCCGGATCGGCAGCAACGCCTGGAACTCACTGTTCCGGGCGAGCTTGGCCGTGCCGAGCGCGGAGTCCCCCTCCACGATGAAGAGCTCGCTGCGGTCCACGTCGTCGCTGCGGCAGTCCGCGAGCTTGGCGGGCAGCGAGGAGGACTCCAGCGCCGTCTTACGACGCTGCGCGTCCTTGTGCTGCCGGGCCGCGATACGCGTGCGCGCGGCGGCGACCGCCTTGTCCAGGACCGCCCTGGCCTGCGCCTTGGCATCACGCTTGGTGGAGGTCAGGAATGCCTTGAGTTCCTTGGCGACGACATTGGCGACGATCCGGTTGGCCGCCGAGGTGCCGAGGACCTCCTTGGTCTGACCCTCGAACTGCGGCTCCGCCAGCCGTACGGTGACGACTGCGGTGAGCCCCTCCAGGGCGTCGTCCTTGACGATGTCGTCCTCGGCGACCCGCAGGAGCTTCGCGGAGCGGAGCACCTCGTTGACCGTCTTGGTCACGGAGCGTTCGAACCCGCTCACATGTGTGCCGCCCTTGGGGGTGGCAATGATGTTGACGAAGGACTTGAGGTTGGTGTCGTATCCCGTGCCCCAGCGCATGGCGATGTCGACGGCCAGCTCACGCGTGACCTCGGTCGCCGTCATGTGCCCGCGCTCGTCCAGGACCGGCACGGTCTCCTTGAAGGTGCCGTGCCCGGTCAGCCGCAGCACGTCGCAGACGGCCTTGTCCTGGGCCAGGTAGTCGCAGAATTCACTGATTCCGCCGTCGAAGCGGAACGTCTCCTCGGTCTTGCCTTCACCGTCGAGACCGCGTTCGTCGCGTACGACGATGGTGAGTCCGGGGACGAGGAATGCCGTCTGCCGGGCCCGCTGGTAGAGCGTCTCCAGGCCCAGCTTGGCGTCCTTGAGGAAGATCTGCCGGTCGGCCCAGTAGCGCACCCTGGTGCCGGTGCGCGTCTTCGGGACCCGCTTCCCCTTGCGGAGGCCGTTGGCCGGGCCGAACGGGCTGTCCGGGCCCTGCTCCGTGAAGATGCCCGGCACCCCGCGCCGGAAGCTGATCGAGTGCGTCGCGCTGTTGCGGTCGACCTCGACGTCGAGCCGGGCGGAGAGCGCGTTGACCACGGAGGCTCCCACACCGTGCAGACCACCGGACGCGGCGTACGAGCCGCCGCCGAACTTACCGCCGGCGTGCAGCTTGGTCATGACGACCTCGACGCCGGACAGTCCGGTCTTGGGCTCCACGTCGACGGGGATGCCCCGGCCGTTGTCCCGGACCTCGACGGAGTTGTCCTCGTGGAGGATGACCTCGATGTGGTCGCAGTAACCGCCGAGGGCCTCGTCGACGGAGTTGTCGATGATCTCCCAGAGGCAGTGCATGAGGCCGCGGCTGTCGGTGGACCCGATGTACATCCCGGGACGTTTGCGAACCGCTTCGAGCCCCTCGAGTACGAGCAGGTGCCGCGCGGTGTAGTTGGAACCGTCTCGGTCTGCTCCGGTCAGCAGCGCAGTGGACGGCACGGACATATCGGCGGTCACGCGGTTCGCTCCTCGCTGAATTTCATTTGGGGCCCAGTGGGTAACGGGCTCGGCTTCGGTCGCCGCTGAGAGGGTACCGAGGCCTGGTAGAGCGGTTGTAACGCCACCCTCCGAGAACCCTCACACTAGTCCAGCCTCGCATACACGTTCGATCCCTCGTAGGAGTGACGCGCACATCACGTTCCCTTCCAGGCATGAACCATTTAGGCTCCGGGCACGTCCTCATGAACAAACCGGCAAGCCGGCCGGGAGGATCCACCAAGACAAGCAACGCGAAACCGTAGCGCTACGCAATACGGCACATTCGCCGCCAACCGGCAACAGACAGCCATCTTGAGAAGAAGTTTCGAAGAAAAGCCACGAGCGGGAACGTTTTCGGCCTGGTTGGATGTTGACCCTGGTACGACAGCTCGTCGAGCTAGAGAAGAGGCGACGTGACTACTGTTCTGACCCCCGCGAGCCCGCTGACCGCAGCAGACCGCTGTGACCGTTGCGGCGCCCAGGCATACCTGCGCGTCGTTCTCATCAGCGGCGGTGAACTGCTCTTCTGCGCCCACCATGGTCGCAAGTTCGAGCCGGAACTCAAGAAGATCGCCGCGGAAATACAGGATGAGACGGACCGGCTGACGGCCGTGCAGGCCCAAGCCGCCGAAGAGGAACAACACTGACACCTCGCATCCACGACGAGCCAGGGTCAGGTCCCAGACCTGACGGCGGGCGGCTCCCCCCAGAGGGAGCCGCCCGCTCTCGTATCTACGCAGTGATTTCGTTCAGCTACCGCCCCGCATCCAGCCGATCGCAGCGGAGATCCGCGTGTACACGCCGGGGCTCCCGACACGGCCGCAGCCATCCCCCCAGGACACCAGCCCGATAAGCCGCCCACGGACCACCAGCGGCCCGCCGCTGTCGCCCTGGCATGCATCGTGCCCGCCCAGCAGTTCGCCCGCGCAGAGCATCGCTGAGGCGTCGTACACGCCGTCCGTGCCGCCGGGGTAGGCCTGCCGGCACAGATTGTCCGGCAGGATACTCACTGCGGTGGAGTGGAGCGACGACGCATAGTCGCTGTTGCCGGTCGTGTCACCCCACCCGTAGACGACGGCGCCGGTACCCGGCTCGTATGCCGCGTCACCGGATTGAGCCATCGGGATCACGCTCTTCGCGGGCAGCGCGTCGGCCAGAGTAAGTACCGCCAGGTCCCCCGCGTTCGTGGCGGGGTCGAACGCCGGATTGCTCCACACCGCCCGTACCGGTGTCTCCTGCCCTCCCGTGCCGCGCAGGACGTCCCGGCCGGAGATGACCCGCAGGTCGTGCACCTCGCCGACATCGACGCCGAGCGCCTCCCGACCCAGGCAGTGTGCGGCGGTCAGTACCTTCTGCGGCGCCACCACGACACCGCCGCAGAACTGCCCGGCGCGCGTCTCTCCGAACCGGTCGCGACTGGACAGTGCCACAACCCAGGGGCTGTCCTTGACCTGTGCGGGCTGGCCACCGATGACGACGCTGTGCGCAACAGCCGGAGCGGGGGATCCAAGCGGTATTGCAGCCGTGACGGCCATCAGGGCGAACACCCTGGTCATGGCGCGGAAGACTGTACGGGACATGCGCACTCCTGACTCTGTGGTGAACCATACCTACCCAGAGTCATCCGACCCGTCGCCGACCGCACCCGCAGATAGGCCGAGGGCCCGGCTCCTCCACGGAATCCGGGCCCTCGGCCTGTGTACTCCTACGACCTAGTCGAGGTAGTCGCGCAGCACCTGCGAACGCGACGGGTGGCGCAGCTTCGACATGGTCTTCGACTCGATCTGACGGATGCGCTCGCGCGTCACGCCGTAGACCTTGCCGATCTCGTCCAGCGTCTTCGGCTGTCCGTCGGTGAGGCCGAAGCGCATCGAGACCACGCCGGCCTCACGCTCGGAGAGCGTATCGAGCACCGAGTGCAGCTGCTCCTGAAGGAGCGTGAAGCTGACTGCGTCGGCCGGGACGACCGCCTCGGAGTCCTCGATCAGGTCACCGAACTCACTGTCCCCGTCCTCACCCAGCGGGGTGTGGAGGGAGATCGGCTCACGACCGTACTTCTGGACCTCGATGACCTTCTCGGGGGTCATGTCGAGTTCCTTGGCCAGCTCCTCCGGCGTGGGCTCGCGGCCCAGGTCCTGGAGCATCTGACGCTGCACGCGGGCGAGCTTGTTGATGACCTCGACCATGTGCACCGGGATGCGGATGGTGCGGGCCTGGTCGGCCATGGCGCGCGTGATCGCCTGACGGATCCACCATGTGGCGTACGTGGAGAACTTGTAGCCCTTGGTGTAGTCGAACTTCTCGACGGCACGGATCAGACCGAGGTTGCCCTCCTGGATGAGGTCCAGGAAGAGCATGCCGCGGCCTGTGTAGCGCTTGGCCAGCGAAACCACGAGACGGAGGTTGGCCTCCAGCAGGTGGTTCTTGGCGCGGCGGCCGTCCTCGGCGATGATCTCCAGCTCGCGCTTGAGCTTCGGCGCGAGCTTGTCGGAGTTCGCCAGCTTGTCCTCGGCGAACAGACCGGCCTCGATGCGCTTGGCGAGCTCGACCTCCTGTTCGGCGTTGAGGAGGGGAACCTTGCCGATCTGCTTCAGGTAGTCCTTGACCGGGTCGGCGGTGGCGCCGGCGACGGCGACCTGCTGCGCAGGTGCGTCGTCCTCGTCGTCGTCGGAGAGGACGAAGCCCTTGTTCTCGCCCTCGCCCTCCTCTTCCTCGCCCTTGCCGGCCTTTACTACTTCCTCGGCCGCCTCGTCGCCGTCGAGGAGCTCGTCGTCCTGCTTTCCGGACTTCTTCGCTGCTGTCTTCTTGGCCGCCGTCTTCTTCACGGCGGTCTTCTTGGCAGCCGTCTTCTTGGCTGCTGCCTTCTTCGCAGGGCCGGCCGCGGCAGCGTCGTCGGCCACCACGTCCACGGTCTCTGCCGACGGGGCGGCAGTGGCCGCGACGGTCCTGGTCACGGTCGTCTTGGCCGCGACAGTCTTGGTGGCGGTGCGCTTGACCGGGCTCTTTGCTGCGACGCTCTTGCGGGCACGCTTTGACGGCTCCGCGGCACTGACCATCAGCGTCACACCCTCTTCCTCGAGGATCTGGTTGAGGCTGCGCAGAACATTCTTCCACTGGGTTGGCGGAATCTGGTCAGCCTCGAAGGCCCGACGCACGTCATCGCCGGCGATCTGCCCATCAGCCTTTCCCCGCTCGATGAGCGCCATCACAGACTCGGACTCGGCGATCTCCGGCGGGAGCGTACGGGATGTGCTGGCCGACACGAACAACCTCTCGGAACGATGGAAACGGCTTCCGGCCCGGCCCTGGAGAGGGCTGGAGCCGACGACCGTCGGGCTGGGAATGTACCGACGGCGCGGGTTTGGCCTCAGAACTGCACAGCGCACTGAACGGCTGCTGTATTCCTTCCGCGGCGGTCACCTCTTAAGTCATCGCACTGTTTCGAGGAGTGTTACGCCCAATCCGCGTGGCCCGAGTCACACCTCATTTGCGACGAACGTGACCAGAGGTGCGATCCCCCCACAATTGTGCCGCCGGACCGCCGAGGCCCGGCGACACGTGGTTCGTACACCCTGGCCGTGCTGCGCTCAGTGCTCGCGGGGCGCCGGCACCACCCGCTCCACCTCGGGGTGGACGACGAGCAGTTGACGCATGGCGGCTTCGGCACCCGCCGAGTCACCGGATGCGAGGGCATCGACAATCCGGGCATGGTGGCCGAGGGATGTCTCGCCGGGGCGGTCGCAGCCCGTGACGGGGCCGCCCGAGACCTGCAGGGCCGCGGAGACGATGCCGGAAAGGTGCTCAAGCATGCGATTGCCCGCCGCCTGGATGAGCAGGGAGTGGAACTCCGCGTCGGCCCGGGAGCAGGTGATCCCATCACCCTGCCCGAGCGCGTGCCCCATGATCTCGACCATGTCACCGAGGCGCTGCTGAATGTCCTCGCGGCCGTGACCTGCGGCGAGACGGGCAGCGAGCGGCTCGATCGTCCACCGGAGCTCCCCCAGCTCGCGGCGCTGGTCCTCGCGCTGAGGGCCGAAGGCACGCCATTCGATGATGTCGGGGTCCAGCAGATTCCAGTCACTGACAGGGCGAACCCGGGTACCCACGTTGGGTCGGGCACTGACCAGGCCCTTGGCCTCCAGAACGCGCAGCGATTCGCGTACGACAGTGCGGGAGACCTCGAAACGCTGACCGATCTCTTCCGGCACGAGGGGGCGGTCGGCGCCCAGATCACCGGAGACGATCATCTGGCCCAGCTGCTGAACGAGTTGGCCGTGGAGGCCACGGCCCCGGCTGGCCGAGCCCCGCCGGCTCGCCCGGCCGAGCTCGACATCGGGGCCGTCCCAGGAGCGAAGAGCGGCACGCTCGCCGGCCGGCGTCTCCGCATACGGGTAGCGGTCGAGTTCACCCGGGCCGGCGAGGCCGGAATCGGCGGAGCGGGCGGCGGTCATCATGGTGTGCGCAAGGGTACTCACGCATCCTTTGTCGGCGCAGCCCAGCCGCCCCTTGAGGTCTTTGGTGAAAAGCACACGAAAGGGTGATCGGCACCCACCCCCCAATTGACGCCTTATTGGTGGAAATCGGGCAACTTCAAGGAAGTTGTGAGGCTCGGAGCCATCCGCCACCGCCCTGCGGTCACCAACGAACCCTGCCACGAAGGCCAGTGAACAGATACGCACAGATCAGGACCGACAACGACAACGCAGCCCCCACCGGGTGTGCCACCACGCGCACGACAGCTGCCACCCATCGATCCGTCTCCTGCAGCCAGCGCGGCCACACCAGCTCGCGGAGCCTGGCCGGAAGCCCGACGACCCAGCGAGAGGCCAAACCCGTCAGCAAGCTCTGGACGATCGGCACAACGAGCACAGGAACGGCCAGTACAGCAGTGACACCGGCCGCCGTCACTCTGAAGACTCCGGCGGCCAGGAGGCCCACCCAGGCACAGCCCACGGCCAGTCCCGCCCAACTCGTGCCCAGATACACCGAATTCGGTGGAACCTTGATCAAACCGTTGCCGTACACAAGATGAAGGGCTTCGGCGGAAGCCAGCACGACAGCCAGCGCAAGCATCAGGGCGACGCCCGCTGACACCACCAGCTTGGCAAGGAGCAAGCCCAGGCGGCTGGGGACGGTCCCTCGGCCCGCCGCGAGCGCGGGGTAGCGGAACTCGTCACCGAACGAGAGGGCGCCGAGCAGTCCGGCCCCGACCGCTGCCGGCGGCAATGGCAGCAGCGAGGGCCACGCCGCCAACACCTTCGGCAGCTGAGCATGACCGGAGCGGGCGAGGAGGACGGAGAGCCCGACCGAGGCTGCCAGAACAGCAGCCATGATCACGGCTGTTGTTCTGACACCGAGGAGGCGGCGCAGTTCGTATCGCAGCGGGTGGAACGGGCCGCGGGGCGGGCGGCGGCGGATCGGCGGCGGCAGTTCCGAGCCGGCCGCCTGCGCGGCCGGTCGCGGCTCGGCTCGCCCTTCGCCTTCGCCGACGGCGGGATCTGCGGGATCTGCAGGTTGTGTGGGACCGGTGTCGCCGACCTCGTCGGCGAGTCGGTGCACCGGGAGCCCGTGCCGGAATGCCGCGTCGCCGATCTCCGCGCAGGTGGAGCCGCACACGGAGAGGAGGCTGCTCGCTTCGGTGACCACCTCGACCGAGCGCCTGGCCGCTCGGGCCTCGCGGCTGACGACGGCGGCAAGACGGGCTGCGTGCGGGGTACGGACCGCGACCCAGGGGCGAAGTCGGGTCCGGGAGAAGTCCCTGAGGCTCTGGTCGGCGACGAGACGTCCGCCGTCGATGGTGACCACATGGTCGGCAGCCCGCGCGGCCTCCTTGGGATCGGTCGTGGTGTACAGAACGGTCCCGCCCTGGGCGGCATGGGTCTGCAGCAGCTCGTGCAACCAGCACTCCTCGCGCGGAGAGAGACCTTCTGTGGGGTCGTCGAGGATGAGCGTGTGCGGGTCGCCGAGCAGGGCACAAGCGAGGGCGAGCAGGCGGTCCATGCCGAGCGAGAGTGTGCCGATGCGCTGGTCCCGGAGTCCGGCAAGGCCGACGGCCTCGAGCAGCTCGTCGGCCCGGGACGCCGGTACACCAGCGGCGGCGCAGAGCATGCGGAGCTGGCCGCGGGCGGGGTGACCTGGCACGTCCCCGAGGAGTACGCCCACCTCACGCGCGGGGTGCGGGATGCGGTGCAGTGGTCTGCCCCGGAAGTAGGTAACCCCCCGCCCCGAGTCGAGTTCGAGCATCAGGCGGAGGGCTGCGGTCTTGCCCGGGCCGGGGGCACCCAGAAGTGCGGTGACGCGGCCGGGCCGGGCGTCGAAGGTGAGATCGTCCACGGCGGCCGGAAGGCCGCGACGACGGGTGCTGGTGAGTCCGATGGCCTGGAGCATCGCTTCTCTCGCGGAAGGTGAGACCGCTCGGCGACAGGGCGGGTACCGCAGCAAGATAACGCGACATATTCGACTTTTTGCGCAGCATCGACCTCGCGGGCGTTCCGCGAGGTCAGACCTCTGGCCTCAGCATCGGCGGGTTGAGCACCGTAGCCGCACCGGCCCGGAAGAGCTGGGCAGGGCGGCCTCCCTGCCGAGTCGTCGTCCCGCCGGCAGGCACCAGGAAGCCGGGCGTGCCTGTCACCTTGCGGTGAAAGTTCCGCGGGTCGAGAACGACGCCCCACACCGCCTCGTACACCCTCCGAAGCTCGCCGACCGTGAAAGCCGGCGGGCAGAAAGCGGTGGCCAGAGAGGAGTACTCGATCTTGGAGCGCGCCCGTTCGACGCCGTCGGCAAGGATCTGCGCATGATCGAAGGCCAGCGGGGCCTGGTTTTCGCCCTCATGGCCGAAGCCACCCTCCGGTCCGAGCAGATCCTCGACGGGCGCCCAACGCGCACTGTTCGCATCGCCACCTGCCCGGGGGGCCGGAAGATCGGGGGCCAGAGCGAGGTGAGCGACGCTGACGACCCTCATCCGGGGGTCCCGCCCGGGGTCGCCGTAGGTGGCGAGCTGTTCGAGATGGGCACCGTTGCCGACCGCTGGGGCTGCCGGATCCTGGGCACACAGGCCGGTCTCCTCGACGAGCTCGCGCGCTGCTGCGGCTCCGAGATCCTCATCGGCTTTGACGAACCCGCCGGGCAGCGCCCATCGGCCCTGGAACGGCGGCTCACCGCGGCGCACCACCAGCGCGCAGAGCGCATGACGGCGCACCGTGAGCACGACCAGGTCGACGGTGACAGCGAAGGGCGGGAAGGTCGACGGGTCGTAGGGCGGCATGCCGTGATCATAGTCGTCTGCCTGACGATAAACACTCCCTTCGCCGTGCTCTTCGTCCGTCATGACGCCGGATTCCTCGCTGGGGCCCAGGCTTGCTCACCGGCCGGGAATCTCCGGGCGCCGGCCGCCGACGCCCTGGAGATCACAGAGTCCTCGTACCATGGCGACTCCTGCTGGCCATCCCCTGCGGCACAAGGGGCGCTCCGCAGCCACCTTCGGTCGGCACCGGCTTCACCGCAGCGGGCCGTGTCCCCCCTCAAGCCCGTGTCATACGGAGCGCCGGCCGCCCACACCGCGTACCGCCGCAGCACCCAGGCCGCCTCACAGCCTCCGGCGAGGGCCGTCGACGACGACAACCCGGGCTCGGCGGGCCCCGTCAGGCGGGGAGAGCCGCTGGGCCGGGGCGACGAGGCACGGGAGTCATCGACCGCTCCTGGACCCGCGACGGCTGGGGGAGGCTTGCCCGGGCCTGCGCCGGGTAGCGGCCGTTTCGGGGCGGGCGGAGCCGGATGGGGTCTTCCTTCGTCGCGCGGCGGTCGGGCGTGCCGTGCGGGGCCGCGTGCTCCGGTCCGTACGGTGGCCGCGACGGCCCGTCCGGGCACTGCGCTCCCCCCGCAGACAGCGGCGCAGCGTCTCCGGATCAAGGCCTTGGTTGCACGCCTCATGGAGAAGTTGAGCAAAGGTGTACCCGGGATCCACCCGCAGGGCGAGACCCAGCGCAACCCGTGCGCCCGGCTCATCGCCCGTCGACCAGGAGACCCAGCCGGCCAGGGTCAGCGGCGCCGCGGCGTGCTCTTCGTACGGTGCGACGCAGCGACGGGACAGCGCCCGCCAGAGCCGCAGGGCGGAATCGGCTTCGGGCCCTTCCATCCATTCCGCGGCCTTGTCGCGGGTTTCCCGGTCCTGCAGACCGAGGATCACCGCAGCGGCCTCGTCATGACTGATCAGCCGGTCGTCATTGATGTCCGACGTGGAGGGCACCGGCACCGGCGCCTCCCTGAGGCGTTTCATGAGCCTTCGGGCAAGCCCCAAGGTGTCTCGGGCCACGTCTTTGCGTCCCACCCCGTCGAGGATCTTCGGCACCAGCTCGGCCCCGGCCGAGTCAAGCGCCCGTTGCTGCTCTGCAGCCGCCTTCGTGTTCAGGGGAGCAAGCCGGGCCTCCATCTCCCGAAGCGTTCCACGCACTTGAATGCCCGCGTAAGCAGCGGCGGCTGCCATCACCGAGGTGCCGGGCAGAGCCAGCTGGTTCCCTTCGGTCGGGCAGCAACGCCCGTCCGGGCAGCAGTACGACCAGTACCGGCCGTCAGAGATGCAGAGCGCTTCGAGCACAGGTACGTCGAGCGCACCGCAGGCCGTACGCAGACGCTGGGCAAAGGGCCTCAGTCGCTCCATGATCTGACTGCCGCTCTCGCCTTCGGCAGGATCCTGGCAGAGGAAGATAACGATCGCGTCAGGGCGCTCCCCACGCCGCTCGCTCCCCTTGATCAGGCACTCGGCAAGCTGCTCGGCAACGGGCGGCCATTCTTGAGGTGACTGCGGGATGCCGAGCCTGAGTCGCCCGCCGAAGCGGCCGCGGCCGCCGTGCAGGGCGACCATGACCACGCTGTCGTTCGGGTGGAACCCCATGAGATAGGGAAGGGCATCGGCGAGTTCGGCAGGCCCCCGCAGGGTGATCTGCTGCTCGTCGGCCGGACCGGTGGATTCGTGGTGCTGGTTCATGGCACGACCGTCCCGCGGGAGGCCAGATTCCGCGACCCCTGTGGATAACTTTATCCACAGGGGTCCGAGGCCGTTCGCGGTTTGTCGTAGCCATCAGATTGCATGGGGTCATGACCAATGCGCGCAGCCGACGGCCGCGAGCCCGTCCCGGTGCTGCGGCCGGACTGGTCGGGGGCGCCCTGCTGAACGAAGCGTTCAGTGACGACGAACCCGACGTGATCGTCAACAACTACTACGAGGAAGACTGACAGGTTGATCCCGCACGCGCCCGGCCGTCCTCGTCGCAGCGCTGGACAGCAGCGGGGCGGGCGCCCTGAAGGAACACGGACGGCCGGGCCGCGCCCCTGGACTTGAGCGGCACGGTGCGGGGACGACAAGGCGGCGCTGACGGGAGAATCGGCACCAGTAGCCAAGTACCCTGTCGATGTGCCGGGTTCGGCCGAGGGCGGGATCTTCGGGCAGCCGCAGCTGTGTTTCCAGGGCAGCGACGTCGCCTCCGGCAGCGGCACCACCGTGGTCGTGGCCACCGGGGCCCACACGCTGTTCGCCTGCGGACAGCAGGAGCTTGGGCGCCGCGAGACGAGCGCTTCGACCGTTCCGTGCGTGGCATCTCCTGGGTCCTGATCCGGTTCATGTTGCTCACCCCGCCGCTGGTGCTGATGGCGAACGCGGCGCTGCGCGACCGCGGTCTGGAGACGCTGCCGTTCGCCGTTGCCGTGGCGGTCGGACTGACTCCGGAGATGCTGCCGGTCATCGTCACCACGTGTCTGGCCCGCGGAGCGTCACTGCTGGCCCGTACCCACGGCGTGATCGTGAAGCGGCTGCCCGCGCTGCATGACCTCGGCGCCGTCGACGTGCTGTGCCTGGACAAGACCGGCACTCTCACCCAGGACCGGCCGGTCGTCGACCGTGCCTTCGACGGGGACGGCCGGGACGCCCCCCAGGTGCTGGACTGGGCCGCCGTGAACGCCTGGTGGACTCTTCAGCTCGCCGACCTGCCTGCGCCGGACGCCCTCGACGAGGCGATCCTGGACGTCTGTGTGCTTCGACACGGCCCAGCTCGCGTACACCTACGACCGGCCCGCGCCGGATGTCCTGGAGCGGCCCACCGCGCTGCGGCCGGGCAACCTCCTGCGCTTCATCACCGGTTTCGGTGTGCTCAACGCGGTCGCCGACCTGGCCACCTTCGCCGTCCTCGCATTCGCCCTCGACGGGCCCGGCACGGGGGACGACGAGGCGGCGTTCCACTCCGGCTGGTTCACGGAGAACCTGCTCACGCAAGCGCTGGTGATGCTGCTCCTGCGGCTCGGTCGCCGCAGCGCGCGGGGCCGGGCACCGGGCGCGGTCGGCTGGGCCGCGATCGCGCTCGCCGTCGTCGGCCTGCTGCTCCCGGTCTCCCCGCTCGGCCCGCTGCTCAGCATGACGCCGCTGCCGGTCCTCTACTACCCGCTGCTCGCTGCCGTCCTCGCTCTGTACGCGGCTGCCCTCGTGGTCATCAGGACACGTTACGGACGGCGTCGCCGGCCCGAAGGCACCGAGTCATGAGTCTCGTTCACCGCTCATCATCCAGTCGTCGGCGCCCACCCTCGCGATCCGGCGCTCCGCGGGGCTGACCAGTCCGGTCTCGCGGGCGAGGACGACGGCCTGGACGCGGTCGCGGAAGGTAGTCGGGGAGCGAGAGCTTCATATCGCCACGTTCATCGAGGTCACACGCCTGAA
>NZ_JBEOVN010000037.1:0-46503 GCF_040295565.1 Streptomyces sp. NPDC002785
GGTGTTGCGGCCTCGGGGACCGGCACACGTTTGGGGGGCCCCCCGACTCGGCGGGGGGGCCCCCCTCACTCTAACGGCCGAGACCCTGGACCGGCAAGCACATGGGGGGCGGCGTCCACCCCCCATGTGCCGGCCGGTCCTACTTCGACATGTTCGGTGGCGGGGTGATCGGTGTCGTGGCCAGGGACTGCGGCGAGGTGGCAGACGCGTACGCCGAGGGGGCGGCCATGGCGGCCGTCGGGTCGGCCGGCGAGGCTTCGTCCGCCTGGGCCGGGACGCCGCCGACCATGCGGATGCCCGCCTCGTCGAAGGACCGCTTGATCCGCCAGCGCAGCTCGCGCTCCACGCTCAGCGCCTTGCCCGGCATCGTCTTCGCGCTCACCCGGACCGTCATCGAGTCCAGGAACACGGAGTCCAGGCCCAGGACCTCCACGGGGCCCCACAGCCGCTCGTTCCACGGGTCTTCCTTGGCCATCGCCGCGGCGGCCTCGGAGATCACCGTACGGACCTTGTCCAGGTTCTCCGTGGGGCGCACCGTCACATCGACGCCGGCCGTCGACCAGCCCTGGCTGAGGTTGCCGATTCGCTTCACCTCACCGTTGCGGACGTACCAGATCTCACCGTTGTCCCCGCGCAGCTTGGTGACCCGCAGGCCGACCTCGATGACCTCGCCGGAGGCGACGCCCGCGTCGATGGTGTCGCCGACGCCGTACTGGTCCTCCAGGATCATGAAGACACCGGAGAGGAAGTCGGTGACCAGGTTGCGCGCACCGAAACCGAGCGCCACACCGGCCACACCGGCGGAGGCCAGCAGCGGCGCCAGATCGATCTGGAACGCGCCCAGGATCATCAGGGCGGCCGTGCCGAGGATCAGGAACGACGCGACCGAGCGGAGTACGGAACCGATCGCCTCGGAGCGCTGACGGCGGCGTTCCGTATTGACCAGCAGCCCGCCGAGGGCGGTGCCCTCCACCGCCTGGGCGCTGCGGTTCATCCGGTCTATGAGCTTGGTGAGAGCACGGCGGATCGCGATGCGCAACACGATCGCGATCGCGGCGATGAGCACGATGCGCAGACCGGTGTTCAGCCAGGTGGACCAATTCTCCTCCACCCAGCCCGCGGCGTTGCCGGCCTGCTCGGCGGCCTCGTCCAGCGAGCCGCCGGGCCCGGGCGACGGAGCTGCGGCCAACAGGGCGGACGGGAACACGGTGGAACCTCCAGATGGACGGTGGCAGGCCAACCACACTAACGGGGTATCGGGAGTGTTCCGTTGCCACGATCGGGGGAGAGCGCGTCACACAGGGGGCGCGCAGGCGGCGTGTGGCCGATCGCACATCGGTGCGCGGCCACTGCGGCAGCGGTCCCGAAGCACCTGTTCCGGCGTGCGGCGACGGTGCGGGAAGCAGGGAGCGCAGAAAAATCCTCCCGGCCCGTTACCCGCACGTGGTGGCGCTTTGACCAGGCGTGAGTAGAGACTGAGATCGGATCGTCCCGGCGCGAGCCACGCGCCGCCGACGTACAAGGAGGCATCCACCGTGCCGCATGTCCTGGTTCTCAACGCGTCGTACGAGCCGCTCGGCGTCGTACCGCTTCGCCGCGCGCTCGTCCTCGTGCTCGAAAACAAGGCCGTCTGCCTCGAGGAATCCGGCGCCTTCATGCACAGTGCCACCCGGGCCGTCCCGGCCCCCAGCGTCGTCCGCCTGAAACGGTTCGTACGGGTCCCTTACCGGGGACCCGTACCACTGACCCGCAGGGCGCTGTTCGCCCGCGACGGGGGCCGCTGCATGTACTGCGGCGCCACCGCGACCAGCGTCGACCACGTCATTCCGCGCAGCCGCGGCGGACAGCATGCCTGGGACAACGTGGTGGCCGCCTGCCGTCGCTGCAACCACGTCAAGGCGGACCGGCACCTGCCGGAGCTCGGCTGGCGGCTGCATCAGCAGCCCGCCCCGCCGACGGGTCTCGCCTGGCGCATCATCGGGACGGGACATCGCGACCCGCGCTGGCTGCCGTACTTGCAACCATTCGGCGCGGACGACGCGATGGCCCGGATCGACGGCATCTCAGCCTGAGAGATCCGGGCCTTTGTCGTCCCCGGGGCCGGACGGGGCCTTTGGGGACGACATACGCGCGACCGGGGCGTTACTCCTTTGCCGCCACGGCGTACGCCTCCACCGACCAGAGCGAGTAGCCGAACTCGGTGCCCCTGGCATCGCCTTGCACCCTGAGGAAGCGGGTGTCCTTCGCGTCCATCCGGACCGACTCGCGCCCGCCCTTGCCGTCCCGTACGGTCGCCGCCGTGCGCCAGCTGCGGCCGTCCGCGGAGACCTGGATGCGGTAGCGGGAGGCGTACGCGTCCTGCCAGTGCAGCACCACCTGGCCGACCCGGGCCGGCTGCGGCAGTTCCGCCTGCCACCAGGCGCCGTCCTCGGCCGGCGAGGACCAGCGGGTGCCCGGATCGCCGTCGGAGGCGGCCGTCGCCGGGAAGTCCGGGGTCTCGTCGCCGGACGAGGAGACGGTGGCGGTACGCATCAGGTCGGGGCCCGCGCTGCGCGGGTAGGCCCGGACGGTCAGCGTGCTGCGTTCGTCGCCGAAGCCGATCGGCACCTCGTACTCACCCGCCGGGGTGCCCGCCGGGACGGTGATCTCGACGGGGACGTCGGTACGCGAACCGCGCGGCACCCTCGTCCGCTTCGGGACGCTCACCTCGATGCCCTCGGGGGCCTGCGCGGTGAGCGCGCCCCGTACCTCGGCGGGGCGCCGGGCGGCCAGCCGCGCCTCGACCCGCTGCGGCTTGCCGCCGATCTCGGCATCCGTCTCGCCGCGTACGAGATCGAGCCGGGCGGCGGGCTCGTCGCCGAACCACGGCACGAGCGCGCGCACCTGCGGAGCCCGGCCCTGCGCACCCCCGGAGGCACCGGTTCCGATACTGCTTCCCGTCCGGCTTCCCGGGACGATCGGCGGCATCGTGCCGGTGATGACCGGCGGCGTCGACGGACCGCCCGTGGGCCAGCTGATCCGGATCGCGTCGGCCCGCAGACCCCTGGCCGGCATCTGGGTCCAGCCGGTCGCCGACACCGGGCCGAGGCTGCGCCAGCCCTCGCCGGGCACATGGGCCTCCAGCGTCGCACCGGCCACCGCACCGCCGCCGGGCACCGTCATCGCCGTCACGGTCTCCACCGGGCGGGAGCGGTTCAGCCGGACCGTATAGCTGCCCGGGGCCTCGGTCACCGTACCGGCGTCGCGGTCCGCGCCCGTCCAGGCGTCCGCCTCTCGGCGCACCCGGTCCAGGAACGGACCGAGGACACCCTTGCCGACCGTCGCACCGCTCGTCTTCGCGGCCTTGCGCACCGGCTCCAGCGCCAGCGACGCCTGCCACGCGGCAGCGCCGTCACCGCGCGACTGGGCCTGCAGCAGATCCACGGCCAGCTCGCCCGCCCGGCCGTACCGGGACAACTGCTCCGTCCATGGCCGCACTTCGCCGTCCAGGCGCCCGCCGGCCAGACCCTTCAGCCGCTGCGGTGTCTGCCGCATCACGGTGAACGCCTCCCGCAGCCTGCGCGCCGCATCGGCCTGCGCCGTGGCGTCGGTCGTCGTACGGGACTGCCAGAACGCGGCCAGCAGCGGCTGCAGATACGCCGACTCGTCACCGCCCAGCACGGACGTCGCACTGTTCCCGGCCAGCGCGCGCAGCGCGTCCCTGGTGCGGGCGTCGCCGCTCGCCAGATCGTCGATCGCCGCCTGCCAGGACTCCTGCGGCCGGTAGCCCTTCGGGTTCCAGGCGAAGTCGGCAGCCGTGAACAGCGGAATACGGGACGCGGACGGCTGCTCCATCGCATTGGCGAGCAGCGCCGCTGAACCCATCGCCACCGCCGGGTCCCGGCCGGTGTACGGGCCGAGGAAGATGCGGTCCTGCGCGTAGTCGTTGACCGGGTAGTTGTCCATCGTGACCAGCGGATGCCGGAACGCGGCGCGGGCACCGGCCAGTTCCCCGCCGGTGATGGTCCTCGGTACGACCCCGACACCGGTCCAGGCTATCTGGACCCGGTCGTCCAGCTCCTCGGCGAGAGCCCTGCGGTAGTCGGTCGACCCGTCCTGGTAGAACTCCGTCGGCATGACCGACAGCGGTTCCGCGTCCGGATAGCGGTCCGCGAGATGCTGCGCCACCTTGCTCGCCACCCGCGCCTGCGCCCTGGCCGCCGCCTCGGGGCCGCTGCCGAAGGTGTCGGCGTCGCTGTCGCAGTGCCACTCGCTGTAGCTGACGTCCTGGAACTGCAGCTGGAAGACGCGCACGCCCAGCGCCCACATCGCGTCGAGCTTCTTCGTCAGCGCCTTCACATCGTTGTCCGACGACAGGCACATGGCCTGTCCGGGGGCGACGGCCCAGCCGAGCGTCACATGCTCGGCGCGGGACCGCTCGGCCAGCGCCCGGAAGTCGGCGCGCCGGTCGGCGGGGTACGGATCGCGCCAACGGGCCTGCCGGTACGGGTCGTCGCCCGCCGCGTACAGATACCTGTTCTGCTTCGTACGCCCCATGAAGCCGATCTGCGCCAGCCGCTCCGCACGCGTCCACGGCTGCCCGTAGAAGCCCTCGGTCATCCCGCGGACGGCGGTGCCCGGCCAGTCCCTGACGGTGACCCCGGCGACGCTCTTGTCCCGGATCAGCTGACGCAGTGTCTGCACGCCGTGAAAAAGTCCGTCCTTGCCGACACCGTCCACGGCGACGGTGTCCCGGCCTGCGACCCGGCCCGCCGCGATCCGGTAGCCACCGGACGGCAGATCGTCGCGGCCGTCGGCGTGCAGCGTGCGCAGGGCGTCCTGGGCGCCGTTGCCGCCGAGCCGGATGACGGCTCCGCGGCCCGGCAACGCCTCGTGGACGGTCCGCACGCCCGCGTCCCGCAGGAGCTGCCGGAGTGCGTCGACGGCGTACGGATCCGCGTGCGCGTCGGCCACGAGGGTGACCTCGGCGGAGAGCGGTACGGACGGCCCGGACGCCTTGATGGACTGGGGCCGCGGCCACACGGCGGGCAGGGCGCCGTCGTCCGTGCGGTCGGTGGCGGTGACGGCGGAGGAGCCGGGCGCCAAAGGGGCCGCGACGGCAGCCGTCGTCCCTGTGGAGAGCAGCCCGCCGAGCACGGCGACCGCGACGGCCGTTGCCTGCTTTCTGCGCCTGAGCCGCATCGCTCTTCTCCCTCGCTCCCACCGGTGGGCTCCGAGCCCACCACCCGCACGCGAGGGTGTCAATGCGAGTGACTGGTGTGCCGCAAATGCCCGATGTGGGGTGTGTGGGGTGAGGGGTGGCCGGCTGTCTGCGGGCGACCACCCCTCAGGATGACGCCGGATGGCCGAAAACAGCGGACAACTTGGATCGGTCTTACGGAAAAACGGCCTCCGAGGAACGGAATGTGACCCAGAGCACGTTGAATTCGTTGTGATGATGCCTACGTCTGCGGTCGAGCCCGCTGGGTAGGTCTGCTGTGTCCTGTTCCTACACGGCCGGGAGGCCCCCATGCCCGCTGCCGCGCAGCTTCTGCTCTCCGCCCTCTCCGAACAGGCACCCGGCCCCGCCCCGCTGCCCGGTGCGCTCCCGGCCGCCGCGCCCGGCTCCGGTCCGCTGACGAGCGAGCCGCCGCTCGCCGATGCGATACCTCTCACCAGCGAGCCGCCGCTCGCCGACGCCACACCACTGACCAGCGAAGCCCCGCTCGCCGTCAACGCCCCGCTGACCAGCGAGCCGGCCACCTCCGGCGGCGCGTGGGGCATGGAGTCCCCAGGAGTCTGAATGGGCTTGTCCCGGCTCGCCGCACTGCACGGCGTCGCCACCTCCTACTCCCCGTCCGCCGATGTCACCGTGTCAGTTCCCGACGACACGGTCATCGCCGTGCTCGCCGCGCTCGGGGTGGACGCCGCCACGCCCGAAGCGGTGGCAGAAGCGCTTGCCGCCGCCGAGTCCTCGGCTCGCTCCCGGCTGCTTCCGCCGACGCTGGTGGTGTGGACGGGGGAGCCGCTGCCCCCGGCCCTGACCGCCCTGCCGCCCGGCACCACGCTCGACATCGGGCTCGAGGACGGCGGGTCGCCCCCGCCCCCGCGGATGCGCGTTCCGGTCGACCGACCGGATCCGGCCGATTCAGGACGGGGTGCCGCCGAAGCGGACACGGGTGCGGGCGCAGGCACCGGAACGGGCACGCTTCCGCCCCCCGACTGGTGGGCCGAGCCGCCGCTCGGGGTGCACCGATTGGTCGTACGCGCGCCGGGCGGCCGGTCCGAGACCGGCACGCTCGTCGTCGCCCCGCCCCGGGTGCCGCAGCCGCCCGCACGCAGTCACGGCTTCCTCGTCCAGCTCTACTCCCTGCTCTCCGCCCGCTCCTGGGGCATGGGCGACCTCGGGGACCTCGCCGACCTCGCCGCCTGGTCCGGGCGGACCCTCGGCGCCGGATTCGTCCAGGTGAACCCGCTCCATGCCGCCGTGCTCGGCAACCCCACCGACCCGTCCCCGTACCGCCCGTCGTCGCGGCGCTTCCCCGACCCCGTCCATCTGCACATCGAGTCCATCCCCGAGTACGGGCACGTACCGGACCGTGGCACCCTCGACGATCTGCGGCAGGATGCGGCGGCGCTCAGCGACACCGTCCTGAACAAGGGCGCCCTCATCGACCGGGACGCCGTCTGGGAACTCAAGCGCCAGGCCCTCGAACTCGTGACGAAGGTGCCTCTCACCCCGGGCCGCCGCGCCGCGTACTGCGACTTCCTGGCCGAGCAGGGACAGGCCCTGGAGGACCACGCCCTGTGGTGCGCCCTCGCCGAGGTCCACGGCTCCGACTGGCACACCTGGCCGGCCGCGCTCCGCGACCCCCGTTCCAAGGGGACCGCCCGCGCCCGCCGCGAACTGCTGAACCGCGTCGACTTCCACTGCCGGCTCGCCTGGCTGACCGACAGTCAGCTCGCCGCCGCCCAGCGCGCCGCCCTGGACGCCGCAATGGCCGTCGGTATCGTCCACGACCTCGCCGTCGGCGTGCACCCCGGCGGCGCCGACACCTGGGCCCAGCAGGATGCCTTCGCGCACGGCATGTCCGTCGGCGCGCCCCCGGACGCCTTCAACGCCCACGGCCAGGACTGGGGCCTGCCGCCCTGGCGCCCCGATGTCCTCGCCGCGTCCGGCTACGCCCCGTACCGCGGACTGCTGCGCGGACTCCTCGCCCACGCGGGCGCCCTGCGCATCGACCACGTCATGGGCCTGTTCCGGCTCTGGTGGGTGCCCGAGGGGCGCCCACCCACCGAGGGCACCTACGTCAGCCACGACGCCGAGGCGATGCTCGCCGTCCTCGTCCTGGAGGCGCACCGGGCCGGCGCGGTGGTCATGGGGGAGGACCTCGGCACCGTCGAGCCGGGGGTACGCGAGGCACTGGCCCGGCGCGGCGTGCTCGGCACGTCCGTGCTCTGGTTCGAACGGGACTGGGCGGGCACCGGCCGCCCGCTGGCCCCCGAGGAGTGGCGCAAGGGCTGCCTGGCCACCGTCACCACGCACGATCTGCCGTCCACCGCCGCCCGGCTGACCGGCGACCATGTGGCGCTGCGCCACCGGCTCGGCCTGCTCCCCCGCAGCCTCGCGGAGGAGCTGACCGCGGACGCGACCGACACCGCCGAGTGGCTGAGGTATCTGGCCAGGCTCGGCCTGCTTCCCGAGGGCGAGGGCGACGAGCAGGGCGCCGTCCGCGCCGTCCACCGCTTCCTGCTGCGCACCCCCGCCCGCATGGTCGGAGTCTGGCTTCCCGACACGCTCGGCGACCGCCGCCCGCAGAACCTCCCGGGCACCTGGGACCAGTACCCCAACTGGCGCCTGCCCGTCGCCGATGCGGAGGGCCACCCGGTCACCCTGGAGGAACTGGCGGCAGCGCCCCGTCTGCACCGACTGATGGAGGTCCTCAGACCCCGCGAGGACCGCCCGGAACCCCACCTGGAACCCCACCCCGGACCCCGTACGGCACCCCCGGGCGCGCGCCCGTCGTAGGCGTTCGCTACGTTTGCACCGTGGACAAGAAGAACGCAATGCGCGCCGGCGCCGTGGCGGCCGGTACGACGCTGATGATGCTGCTCATGTCGTCCCCCGCGCTTGCGCTGGTTCGTGACGACGGTGACGACCCGGGCCCCGGCCTGAGCGTGATGGAGACGATCGGTCTTTACGTCGTGGCACCCATCGCCCTGTACCTGGTCATCGCGGGCCTGGTCATGGTCTTCGACAGGTCCAAGAAGCAGGCCTAGCCACCCACACTCCTCCCGAGTGCGCCGCAGGTACCCCGTACCGTGCGGCGCACACGCATGTCCGGACCCGCATCCCCGGCCCGGATGCTTCGTCCCGGGCCCCGGATAGGTTGCGGCCATGATCGAGTGGGAGGCGCACAGCGCCTTTGGCTGGACGGCGATCCTGGCCATGGTCGAGGCGGGCATGGGCGTCGCCCTGATCCCGCGCATGGCATCGTCGGAACGGCACAGCCGGGGCGGCTGGTGATGCGCGCTCTCGACGCCGACCAGCCGCGGCGCCATGTGGTGGCGGCGGTGCGGCAGGGGGCCGAGCGAGGTCCGGCGGTGGCCCGGGTCCTCGCGGCGCTCACCGAAGCCGCCTCATCATTCACTTCACCTGAATAAGACCGACCGGCAAATGGGGGGCGGCGTCGCGGGGCTGAGTACGCACATCTGCCGCGTTGTCGTCAATCGCCATGGCTCCTTCCCCGAGCTCTCGGCTGCACTCGAGCAGGGGAGACCCCCATCTGCCTCAATCCTCCGCCTTGCAGCTGCACGCACCCAACCCCGCTCCTTCTCCCACCCCCCATGTGCCGGTCGGTCTAGATAATGCAAAAACTTTCGATGGACCTAATGGGTTGTCCGCGGCGACAGTAAGGACATGACCTTCGACCAGAATGAGAACCGGCACGAGGACCCCCACGCCAACGACGCGGCTCCGTACAGCGGCGGCGACCCGTACGCCGACTACCGCACCAACGACCTCCCCTTCACCGAACTCGTCGACCTCGCCGACCGCCGCCTCGGCGCGGGCGTGATCGCCGCCAACGACGAGTTCTTCGCCCAGCGCGAGAACCTCCTGGTCCGGGAGCGCGCGGTCTTCGACCCCGGGCACTTCGGCCACAAGGGCAAGATCATGGACGGCTGGGAGACCCGCCGCCGACGCGGCACGGACGCGGCCCACCCGTTCCCGGCCCCCGAGGAGCACGACTGGGCCCTCATCCGCCTCGGCGCCCCCGGAATCATCCGCGGCATCGTCGTCGACACGGCCCACTTCCGCGGCAACTACCCGCAGCGCGTCTCGATGCAGGCCACGGCGGTCGAGGGTTCGCCCGGCCCCGCCGAACTCCTCGCCGACGGCGTGAAGTGGGAGGAGATCGTCCCGCCGACCCCCGTACGCGGTCACGCCGCCAACGGCTTCGAGATCACCGACGACCGCCGCTTCACCCACGTCCGCCTCTGCCAGTACCCCGACGGCGGCATCGCCCGCCTCCGCGTCCACGGCGAGGTCCTCCCCGACCCGTCCTGGCTCGCGACGCTCGGCACCTTCGACCTGATCTCGGCCCTCAACGGCGGCAGTTACGAAGACGCCTCGGACCGTTTCTACTCCTCACCGACCCAGATCATCCTGCCCGGCACCTCCCGCAAGATGGACGACGGCTGGGAGAACCGCCGCCGCCGGGTCCGCGACACGAACGACTGGGTCCGTTTCCGCCTGGTCGCCCAGGGTGCGGTCCGCGCGGCCGAGATCGACACGGCCTACCTCAAGGGCAACGCGGCCGGCTGGATCGCCCTCCAGGGCCGCAACGGCGAGACCGGCGAATGGTTCGAGATCATCCCCCGCACCAGGCTCCAGCCCGACACCCTCCACCGCTTCCCCCTCCGCGCCCAGGTGATCGTCACCCACGTCCGCCTCGACGCCTTCCCGGACGGCGGAGTCGCCCGCATGCGCCTGCACGGCAGCCTGACGGAGAGCGGCGCGGCCGAACTGGCCCGGCGCTACGAGGAGTCGGGATCATAGCCCCGCGGTACGTTCCCTAACCCCCTGCTCCCACCCGTCGGACGGCTGCACCGAGACGCCCGCCTCCGTCGACGCCTCGCCGATCACCCGAGGTCCTTCAACTCCCCATGCGCCTTGCCGGTCCCCTGTGAGAAGGGGCGCCCCCATCGGAGGCGCCCCTTACTGCTTCACCGCTCAGCCGTTACGCCGTGGCCGCCGCCGCGTCCGCCGCCTGGGCCTTCAGCGCGCGCTCCACACCCGAACGCGATTCGGACATCAGCCGGCGCAGGGCCGCGTTCGGCTCCGCCGAGGACAGCCAGGCGTCCGTGGTGTCCAGGGTGGCCTGCGAGACCTGGACGCTCGGGTACAGGCCGACGGCGATCTGCTGCGCCATCTCGTGGCTGCGCGACTCCCAGACCCCCTTGACCGTGGCGAAGAACTTCTCCGTGTACGGGGCCAGCAGTTCGCGCTGGTCGGTCTGGACGAAGCCGTCGATGACCGCCTCCTGGAGGGAGTTCGGCAGCTTGTCGGACTCGACGACCGAGGCCCACGCCTCCGCCTTCGCCTCCTCGGTGGGGCGCGCCGCGCGGGCGGTCGCCGCGTGGCGCTCGCCCGCCGCCGTCTTGTCGCGCTCGTACTCGGCGGCGATCTCGTCCTCTTCGAGCAGACCGGTCGCGGCCAGCCGCTCGACGAACGCCCAGCGCAGCTCCGTGTCGACGGCCAGGCCCTCGACCGTCTCCTTGCCGTCGAGCAGCGACTGCAGCAGGTCCAGCTGCTGCGGGTTGCGTGCCGTCGCCGCGAAGGCGCGGGCCCAGGCCAGCTGGTGGTCGCTGCCCGGCTCCGCCGCGCGCAGGTGCGCGAGCGTCGCCTCGGTCCACTGCGTCAGTCCGGCCTCACGCCACTCCGGCGCCGCGTACAGGTCCAGCGCCAGCTTCACCTGACGGTGCAGCGACTGGACGACGCCGATGTCCGTCTCCTTGCCGATGCCCGCGAGCACCAGGGAGAGGTAGTCCCGGGTCGCCAGCTCGCCGTCGCGGGTCATGTCCCAGGCGGAGGCCCAGCACAGGGCTCGGGGGAGGGACTCGGTGAAGTCGCCGAGGTGTTCGGTGACGACGCGCAGCGACTCCTCGTCGAGACGGACCTTCGCGTACGAGAGGTCGTCGTCGTTGAGCAGGATCACGGCGGGGCGGGCCGTGCCGGCCGGGAACGGCACGGTCGTGCGTGCGCCGTCGACGTCCAGCTCGATCCGGTTCGTACGGACCAGCTTGCCGGAGCCGTCGAGGTCGTAGCAGCCGATCGCGATCCGGTGGGGCCGCAGCGTCGACTCGCCCTTCGCACCGGCGGGGAGGGCCGGGGCCTCCTGGAGGACCGTGAAGGACGTGACGTGGCCGTTCGCGTCCGTGGCGACCTCCGGGCGCAGGATGTTGATGCCGGCCGTCTCCAGCCACGCCTTCGACCAGGTCTTCAGGTCGCGGCCGGAGGTCTCCTCCAGCGCGCCCAGCAGGTCGGACAGACGGGTGTTGCCGAACGCGTGCGCCTTGAAGTACGCCTGGACGCCCTTGAAGAACGCGTCCATGCCGACGTACGCCACCAGCTGCTTCAGGACCGAGGCGCCCTTGGCGTACGTGATCCCGTCGAAGTTGACCAGCACATCGTCCAGGTCACGGATGTCCGCCATGATCGGGTGCGTGGAGGGCAGCTGGTCCTGGCGGTAGGCCCAGGTCTTCTCGGAGTTGGCGAACGTGGTCCAGGAGTTCGGCCACTTCGAGCCCTCCGCGTACGCCTGGCAGGCGACCGAGGTGTACGTGGCGAACGACTCGTTCAGCCACAGGTCGTTCCACCACTCCATGGTGACGAGGTCGCCGAACCACATGTGTGCCAGCTCGTGCAGGATGGTCTCCGCGCGCCGCTCGTACGCCGCGTCCGTCACCTTCGAGCGGAACACGTACTGGTCGCGGATGGTGACGGCGCCCGCGTTCTCCATCGCACCGGCGTTGAACTCCGGGACGAACAGCTGGTCGTACTTGGCGAACGGGTAGTCGTAGTCGAACTTCTCCTGGAACCAGTCGAAGCCCTGCCGCGTCACGTCGAAGACCGCGTCCGCGTCGAGGAACTCGGCCAGCGACGGGCGGCAGTAGATGCCGAGCGGAACGGACTGGCCGTCCCTCTCGTAGCTGCTGTGCACCGAGTGGTACGGGCCGACGATCAGGGCCGTGATGTACGTCGAGATGCGCGGCGTCGGCTCGAAGGACCAGACATCGTCCTGCGGCTCGGGTGTCGGCGAGTTCGAGATGACTGTCCAGCCGTGCGGCGCCTTCACCGTGAACTGGAACGTCGCCTTGAGATCGGGCTGCTCGAAGCTCGCGAAGACGCGGCGCGCGTCCGGAACCTCGAACTGGGTGTAGAGGTACGCCTGCTGGTCGACCGGGTCGATGAAGCGGTGCAGGCCCTCGCCCGTGTTGGTGTACGAGCAGTCGGCGACGACCTTCAGCTCGTTGGAGCCCGCGACCAGATGCGCAAGCTTGATGCGCGAGTCGCGGAACACGGCCGCGACATCCAGCGACTTGCCGTTCAGCTCGACCTCGTGCACGGCCGGGGCGACCAGGTCGATGAAGGTCTCCGCACCGGCCTCGGCGGAGTCGAAGCGCACGGTGGTCACGGACCGGTAGGTTCCGCCTTCCTGCGCCCCGGAGAGGTCGAGATCGATCTCGTACGCGTCCACGGTCAGCAGGCGCGCCCGCTCCTGTGCCTCTTCGCGGGTCAGATTGGTGCCAGGCACGCGGTCATCTCCTTGGTATGTGACGTTTCCGGTCATCCTTCCACGTCGCACCCGGAGACGGAGTAGCTATAGGTAGGCTACTACGGTAGCATCAACAGTATGAAGATCAGTGTGAGCTTGCCGCAGGAGGATGTCGCCTTCGTCGACGAGTACGCCGTGAAGACCGAGGCGGATTCCCGGTCCGCGGTGATTCACGCCGCCATCGAGCTGCTGCGTGCCTCGAATCTGGAGGCTGACTACGAGGCGGCATTCGCGGAATGGGACGCGAGCGAGGATGCCGCGTTCTGGGACAAGTTCTCGGGTGACGGGCTGAGCGATGAGGCGCGGTGACATCTACCTGGTCGAGTACGAGCCGGTGCGGGGCGGTGAGGCCAGTCAAGCCCGCCCGGCGGTGATCGTCTCGAACGACGGGGCCAACGCCGTTGTCTCGCGGATGGGGCGCGGTGTGATCACCGTGGTGCCACTGACGTCGAACACCGCTCGGGTCTATCCCTTCCAGGTGCTGCTTCCCGCAGCGGAGTGCGGCCTGCCGAAGGACTCCAAGGTGCAGTGCGAGCAGGTGCGCGCCTTGGCTGAGGAGCAGTTCCTGCGGCACGTCGGTACCGTCCCCCGCCGGCGCATGGCCGAGATCGACGCCGCCCTGCGCCGGCATCTCGCTCTCTGACGATACGGACGGCATCCCGCCCTCTGACGCATACGAAAGGGCGGCCACCGAGCACCGGTGGCCGCCCCTTTCATGCGTGAGGCGTCAGCCGTTCAGCTCCGCCGCCACCAGCTCCGCGATCTGTACCGCGTTCAGCGCCGCGCCCTTGCGCAGGTTGTCGTTGGAGACGAAGAGCGCGAGGCCGTTCTCCGCGGTCTCATCGACCCGGATCCGGCCGACGAACGAGGCGTCCTTGCCGGCCGCCTGCAGCGGGGTGGGGATCTCGGAGATCTCGACGCCCGGGGCGTCCTTCAGCAGCTCGTATGCGCGCTCGACGCTGATCGGACGGGCGAAACGTGCGTTGACCTGGAGCGAGTGGCCGGAGAAGACCGGCACCCGGACGCAGGTGCCGGACACCTTCAGCTCCGGGATCTCCAGGATCTTGCGGGACTCATTGCGGAGCTTCTGCTCCTCGTCGGTCTCGAAGGAGCCGTCGTCGACGATCGAGCCGGCCAGCGGCAGCACGTTGAAGGCGATCGGACGCTTGTAGACGCCCGGCTCGGGGAAGTCGACGGCCTCGCCGTCGTGGGTGAGCTTGTCGGCTTCGGCGACGACCTTGGACGCCTGGCCGTGCAGCTCGGCGACACCGGCCACACCGGAGCCGGACACCGCCTGGTACGTGGCGACGGTCAGCGTCTGGAGGCCGGCCTCGTCATGCAGCGGGCGCAGCACGGGCATGGCGGCCATCGTGGTGCAGTTCGGGTTGGCGATGATGCCCTTGGGCCGGTTCGCGATCGCGTGCGCGTTGACCTCGGAGACGACCAGCGGGACCTCGGGGTCCTTGCGCCAGGCGGAGGAGTTGTCGATCACGACGGCGCCCTGCGAGGCGACCTTCTCGGCGAGCGCCTTCGACGTCGCGCCACCGGCCGAGAACAGCACGATGTCCAGCCCGGAGTAATCGGCCGTCGAGGCGTCCTCGACGGTGATCTCCCGGCCCTGCCACTCGATCGTGGAGCCCGCGGAGCGCGCGGACGCGAACAGCCGCAGCTCGTCGGCAGGGAACTTCCGCTCGGCCAGGATCCTGCGCATGACTGTGCCGACCTGACCGGTGGCGCCGACGATTCCGACCTTCACAGGGACTCCTTCAAACGTACGAACTGGCACGGTTGCCGCTCCATGATGCGTATGTGAACGGCTTCCTTGTCCAATCCATTGTCCGCGCTACGGACAGTGCCCGCCCGGCCGGACGGGCAGAGCAGTGGGGCGGGGCTCCACAGAGCGCCCGCCCCACTGTCGTACGGATCACATGCACGGATCACACGGCGACCGCGGTCACCGCTACGGCGTGAACCGCTACGGCGTGACCTTCTCGATCACGACGCTGCCGGTGCCCGCCGCGGTCCCGCGGCTGTTCACCAGGTGGACCTCGCCGAAGAACTGCCGGCCCTCGGGGGCCGCCCCGGCGACCGAGACCTCGGCACCGATCTGGGCCGAAGCGCCGTTGGCCAGCTTCACGGCCTTCGACTCGTCGACCTTGATCGTGCCGAGCGACGGCGTGTAGTACACGTCGCGGTAGTTGTACGTGCTGGTCCCGGCCGGGACGTCGTAGCCGTCGATCACGACGGTGTACGTACCGGCGGCGGGCTTCACCAGGCTGACCGACTCCTCGGACCCGGCCGTGGTGGACTTGCCGACCTGGGTGTTGCCCTTGAAGACGTACAGGTCCAGGTCCGCGTTGGCGTCCGACGTTCCGCCGATGGCGACGTCCAGCTTCTCGACGCCCTCACCGATGGTGACCGTGTACTCCTGCTCGTCGCCCGTCTTGATCGACGGCGTGGCGACCTTGGCCGAGCCCAGCGAGCCGCCCTTGAGCGCGCCCTCCAGGTCGCCGGCGTTGTTGGTGACCTTCCAGTCCACCGCGGCCGGCGTGCCGATCTTCGCCTCGGCGATGGTCTGCACCGCCGGGTCGAAGGTCGCACCGAGCAGCGAGAC
The DNA here is from genome assembly GCF_040295565.1 of Streptomyces sp. NPDC002785. NCBI lineage: Bacteria > Bacillati > Actinomycetota > Actinomycetes > Kitasatosporales > Streptomycetaceae > Streptomyces > Streptomyces sp. NPDC002785. The sequence goes on from NZ_JBEOVN010000037.1 coordinate 15,433, forward strand.
ATCCAGCTTGTACGGGTTGTCCAGCAGCGGCGACGTGCGCCGTGCCTCGACCTCGATCTCCCAGACGCCCGCCTGCGGGTCCTTGTAGGAGCGCACGTCGGGGCGGCAGGTGTTGTCCGGGTTCTCGTAGTTCGGGTAGCAGAAGATCGTGGAGCTGTTCTCCGTCTGCACCCCGTACGGGTGGATGGAGATGAAGCGGGTCTGGCTGCCCGAGCGCAGCGCGCCCATCGCGACCTCAAGGGTCTTGGCGCCCTCCGGCACGTTCACGAAGTATGACGTGGTGCCGTTGCGCTGCACCGAGCCGGACGCCTTGAACGCGTAGGCGGGCTTCACGAGCGGCGTGGAGACGATGACCGTGGAGAGGATCTGATGGTCCACGCCGACGGTCTTGCTGTCGTCCACCTGCAGGATCGCGCTGTGCACGCCCGCGCTGCCCGGCTGCGCCTGGACCTTGACGGTGACCGGCTTGCCGAGCGGCAGGGAGACCGTGCTCGGGCCGGTCAGCTTGAAGGTGCCGTCGTTGTTCTTCCACGACAGCTGGTGCTTGACGGCCTTGTCCGGACCCGTGGTGCGGGTGATCGTGACGTCGTACGACTTCTTCTGGCCGGCCTTCAGACCGCCCTCGCGGTCGTACAGACCGGTACCGAAGCCGGGGGTCTTCAGCGCGAAGTCGATCGCGGTGTCGACCGGGGCCTTCACCGAGTACTCGTGCGCCGGGGCGCCCTGCTTCTCGATCTGCTTCCAGGCACCGACGATGTCGATCAGACCGGAGCCCTGGGCGTGCGCGGGCACACCCTTGATGTGGGTGGCGGTGCTGGTCAGCGCCGTACGCAGATCGGCCGGCGGCAGCTCGATGTGCTTCTGCTTCGCGGCCGACAGCAGCAGCGCGGTCGCGCCCGCGGCCTGCGGCGAGGACATCGAGGTGCCCTGCAGCATGGAGTAGCCCGCCGGCAGGCTGTAGCCCGCTTCCTTGACCGGGCCGCCGGGCAGCCAGGTCTGGGTGGTGTTGATGGACGCACCCGGGGCCGTCAGGATCGGCGCGAAGCCGCCGTCCTCACGCGGGCCGCGTGAGGAGAAGGGCAGCATGTCGTACTTCTTGGTGACGTTCGAGCCGTAGTTGGCGGCCCACGTCTCCTTGGAGATCGACGCACCGACGGAGATGACGTGGTCGGCGAGGCCGGGGTCACCGATGGTGTTCACACCGGGGCCGTCGTTTCCGGCCGAGATGACCAGCTGGACGCCGTAGATGTCGATGAGCCGCTTGTAGAGCTCGGAACGGGCGTTGTTGCCGTCGTTGAGCGGCGGCAGGCCACCGATCGACATGTTGACGACATCGACACCGCGGTTCACGACGAGGTCGATCATGCCCTCGGTGAGCGCGATGTTGGTGCAGCCGCCGGACCAGGTGCAGGCACGCGAGGAGACGATCTTCGCGCCGGGTGCGGCACCGTTCATCTCGCCGCCGAACAGACCGTTCGCGGCGGTGATGCCCGCGACGTGGGTGCCGTGCTCGGACTCGATGACACCGATGCTGACGTAGTCGGCCTTGTCGCCGGCCGCGTTGTGGACGACGTTCTTGCGGGTCTCGACGCTGAACGGGATGCGCTCGACGACGTCGGTCCGCGGGTCGTCCTTGCCGAAGTAGGAGACCTGGTGCTTCTCCTTGTACGGCTTCAGGGCGGTGTCGTCGGTGAAGTCACCGTTGTTGTTCAGGTCGACGCGCGTGGTGTTGGTGACCGGGTCGTAGAGCACGGCCCACACGTCGGTGGTGTCACCGTCGCGGTTCAGGTCGCCCGCCATGTCGCCGCCCTTGGTGGCGGCCTCGGCGAACAGCTTGATCTTGAAGTCGCCCTCGGGCGCCTTGTACGTACGGCCCTGGTACGTGAACGTCGGGCCGGACACGGCGTCCGTCATCTTCAGCCAGGTGCCGTCACCGTCGCTGACCGGGTCCGTGGCCGTCACCCAGTCGACGATCTTGCGCTCACCGGTGGTGGTCTTCTGGAGCGCCGGGTGACCGAGGTCCACACCCGAGTCCAGGACGCCGATGGTCACGCCCCGGCCGTCGGCCTTCGGGTGCTGCTTGACGAAGTCGACCGCACCCGTCTCGAAGGACGGGTTGTACGGGTTCTTCGCCGGCGTCTTCTTGCCGGGCGCCGGGTAGCTGCCCGTGGACTTCGTCGTCGCCCCGGCGACCCGGTCGGCCGCGGGCGTCGGGTCGTCCAGCTTGATCTCCTGCTTGAGATCGATGCCGTGGACGGACGACAGCTTGGAGGCCGCCTTGATGGTCGCCTCGGCGGACGCGGTGGGCACGGTGGCCCGTACGTATCCGAGCTTGTCGTACGCGCGTCCCAGCACGGACCCCTTGACGGCGTCCAGCTGCTTGGTGACCTGCTCGGTCGCGCCGGGAGCGGTAGCGACCATCATCGTGACGTTCTTCTCGCCCTTGGCCTTGGCCTTGGCCAGAAGGCCGGCGTCGGCCGCGCCGAGCTTGTCGGCCGTCGCGCCCTTGGCGGCGGACTTGACCGGAGCGGGGGCAGGGTCATCGGCGGCGAAGACCGGGGCGGCGCCGGTGGCGGCCAGCGCGGCCACCAGACCGGCGGCAGCCGCGACTCGGGCCGCGCGTCTTGCCCCGGGTATGGAACTGGGGGACTCGGTGGTCATCAGCATCCCTGAAGTGAAAGAGAGAGTCCGGAATTCGGTACCGGATGACCGCTCACCCTTTCGTAAATGACAGGGGTTGTGGAGAGTTGACGTGGGCGAGATTTGGACATGGCGGACTTCCGCCAGTGGGGCTGATGTGCCATCAGGGACGAAACGGTGAATAAGACCAACTGGTAAATGGGGGAGCGGCGTCGCACCCCCCGTGTTCCGGTCGGTCTGGGACCGACCGGTAAATGGCCTCTGTGGCCCGCCTTCAACGGGGCAGGATCATCACATACGCGGCCGGTTCACGATCGGCCGCCTCCATCAGCGCCGTACGCACCACGATCGCCTGCTGTTCCCCCGCGTCGCGGAGCTTCTTCGGGGAGAGGTGGACGACGGTGACGCCGAGCCGCTCCAGGTGCTCCCGCTTGGCGGCGTACGCGGACCACTGCGCGTCGTGCTCCGCCCGGCGCCGGTCGTCGTCGAGCCTGCTGTGCCGCGGCGCCCTGGTGTCGAGCACCACGGCGACCGCCTCCTCGGGCCAGTAGGCGTCCACTCCGCCGAGGTGCGGGCCACCGGGCAGCCGCAGGTCCACGTTCCAGAGCGGCTCCGGCAGGCCGTGCGACCGCACCGTGTCGTACAGCCGGTTCTCCGCCAGCGCCCGGCCCTCGGCGAGCAACGCGTCGACGGCGTCCATCAGTTGGGGACGGCCCAGCAGTTCGGCCCGGCTCAGCTCGCGTACGACGGCGGCCGGCTCGCAATGCCCGCCGCGGACCGCCTCGGTGAGCAGATGGCGTACGGCCGAGGCGTCCCCGAGCCCGGCGACCGCGTCCGCGAGAGCCCGCTCCACCGGGGCCACGGGCAGGCCCTGCACCTGCTCGGGGCAGGGCGGTTCGGCGGCCCGCACCAGATGTACGTACCCCACCGACCGCAGTCGCCGGGTACGCGGCACCAGCACATCGATCCTGACCGGCGACGCGGGCGGCGAGGCTGCCGCGAACCCGTGCAGGGCGAGCGCGGCAAGCCCGGTGACCACGGCCTCGCCGTACCCGGGTTCCGTGTCCGGTCCCGGCTGCGCGGGCACGCCCCGGCGGCCGGAAGCCGGTCGCCGGCCCGCGTACAGCAAGGCGGACCGCAGCCGTTCCTCGTCGGTGACCGGTCCCGGGTGCAGGACATACACGCCGGGCAGCGGCTGCTGCCACGGCCCACCGGTCCTGCACCGCGCGGCTGCCTCCGCGGCGGACACGCCGTGCGCCCTCAACTGTGCTGCGGACAGCACGCGCTGACGGACGTCGTCGGCGATACGGAGGTGACTGGGGGAGAGCGGGGGGTTCTGGGTCATGTTCCGGGGTTTCCCGCACGCGGTCGTGCCACTAACCCCTGTTACACGCCCGTTGACAATTCAGGACAACACCGCCCTGAAGTGCGCACGTTCGACGAACGAAAAGGACCGTCCCGGCGATTTTCAGCCTGTCCGGGTGGGCGCGCCCACGGGTCCCCATCCCGGACGGGCCAGGAAATCAAGCCCGTCCGGCGAAGGAGAACAAAGCCGGGGCGCGCGGCCCGGGGTATCCGTCAGGCCCCGGCCCCCGCTGCCGCCGCCGCGTCGCACCCCTGTGCCCGCAACGCCCGAGCCAGATCGTCCCGTGCCTCCAGCACCAGCCTGCGCAGCGCCGGTGCCGCATCCGCATGCGCGGTCAGCCACGTGTCCGTAGCCGCCAGCGTCGACGGGTCGTCCTGCAGGGCCGGGAACAGGCCCCTCACCACAGCCATCCCGATCTGGATCGACCGCTCGGCCCACACCCGCTCGATCGCGGCGAAGTACTTCTCCGCGTACGGCGCCAGCAACTCCCGCTGCGAAGACTGCTCGAACCCGGTGATCGTCGCCTCCACCAACGCGTTGGACAGCGCCTCCGACTCCACGACGCCCGCCCAGGCCTGCGCCTTCACCGCAGCCGAGGGCCGCGAGGCCAGGCACCGCACCTGGTGCCGCTTCCCGGACGCCGTGTCGTCGCGGGCCAGTTCGGCGTCGATCACCGACTCGTCGGCCACCCCGTGCGCGGCCAGCGGGGACAGGAATGCCCACCGCAGCTCCTGGTCGACGTCCAGCCCGTCGATCCGGGCCGAACCTTCGAGCAGCCCGGACAGCAGCTGGAAGTCCGTGTCCGAGTCGGCGACCGACGCGAAGAACCGCGCCCACGCCAGCTGGTGCTCGCTGCCCGGCTCGGCGATCCGCAGCTCCGCCAGCGCACCCTCGGCGAGCGCCCTGCCGCCCTCCTCGCGCCACTCGGGCGCCGCGTAGTGCACAAGTGCGGTCCGGGTCCAGGCATGCAGCATCTGCAGGACGCCGATGTCGGACTCCCGGCCGGAGAAGGCCAGCACCAGGGAGACGAAGTCGCGGGACGGCATCAGCCCGTCCCGGGTGAGGTTCCACAGCGCGGACCAGCACAGCGCCCGCGCCAGGGGATCGGTCATGTCACCCAGGTGCGCCCGCAGCGTGGCCAGGGACACCTCGTCGAAGCGGACCTTGCAGTACGTGAGGTCGTCGTCGTTGACCAGGATCAGCTCGGGCCGCTCCGCTCCGGCCAGCTCCCCGACCACCGTGCGCGGCCCCGCCACATCGATCTCGGCGCGCGCGTACCGCACCAGGTCGCCGTCGGCGGCCCGCCGGTACAGGCCGACCGCGACCCGGTGCGGCCGCAGCTCCGGGTGGGAGTCGGCCGCCTCCTGGAGGACCGCCAGCTCCGTGATCCGGTCCGCCGAGTCGTACGTCGCCACCGGGGTCAGTGAGTTGACGCCCGCGGTCTGCAGCCACGACCGGGACCAGGCGGTCATGTCACGCCCGGACGTCTCGGCCAGGACGGACAGCAGATCGCCCAACTGCGTATTGCCGTAGGCGTGCTTCTTGAAGTAGCGCCGGGCGCCCTCCAGGAACGCGTCCCGCCCCACGTACGCCACCAGCTGCTTCAGCACCGAGGCGCCCTTGGCGTACGTGATGCCGTCGAAGTTGAGCTTGGCGTCCTCCAGGTCACGGATGTCGGCCGTGATCGGGTGCGTGGACGGCAGCTGGTCGGCGCGGTACGCCCACGACTTGCGGTTGTTGGCGAAGGTGATCCAGCCGTTCTTGAAACGGGTCGACTCCACCATGGAGAACGCGCCCATGAAGTCGGCGAACGACTCCTTCAGCCACAGGTCGTCCCACCACTGCATGGTGACGAGGTCGCCGAACCACATGTGCGCCATCTCGTGCAGGATGACGTTGGCGCGGCTCTCGTACGACGCCTGTGTCACCTTGCCGCGGAAGATGTACTCCTCGCGGAACGTGACACAGCCCGGGTTCTCCATCGCGCCGAGGTTGTACTCGGGCACGAACGCCTGGTCGTACTTGCCGAACGGGTACGGGTAGTCGAAGTTGTCGTGGAAGAAGTCCAGGCCCTGCTTGGTGATGAGGAAGACGTCGTCCGCGTCGAAGTGCCGGGCGAGCCCCTTGCGGCAGAGGGCGCCGAGCGGGATGTCCAGCGTGGTGCCGTCGTCGAACGTACGGCTGTAGGAGTCCGTCACATAGTGGTACGGGCCGGCGACGACCGCCGTGATGTACGTGGAGATCGGCTTCGTCTCGGCGAACCGCCGGACCCCGCCGTCCCGGGACTCCTCCGCCCCGTTGCTCCAGACCGTCCAGGCCTCGGGCGCCGTCACCTCGAAGCGGAAGGGTGCCTTCAGGTCGGGCTGCTCGAAGTTCGCGAAGACGCGCCGCGCGTCGGCCGGCTCGTACTGCGTGTAGAGGTAGACCTCGCCGTCCTCCGGGTCGACGAACCGGTGCATTCCCTCGCCGGTCCGGCTGTACGCGCACTGCGCGTCGACCACCAGGACGTTGTCGCCCTCCGGCAGCTCTTCCAGCGCCACCCGCGTCCCGTCGAAGACGACGGCGGGGTCGAGCGGCTGCCCGTTCAGCGTCACCGCGTTCACGCTCGGCGCCACCAGATCCGCGAAGGTCGACGCCCCCGCCCGCCCGTTGCGGAACCGGATCGTGGTCACCGAGCGGAAGGTCCGCGGACCGGAGGAGGCCCCGTCGTCGTCCCCGTCGGGCCCACCGACGGCGGAACGCAGATCGAGAGCGACCTCGTAGCCGTCGACGGTCAGCAGCTCGGCCCGCACACGGGCCTCGTCGCGGGACAGGTTCTCACCGGGCACGGCGCACTCCTTTGTGTCACGTTCGAATAGTTTGATCCTCCCATGTCGCCGCTCGGCCGGGCATGCGGGAATGGCCGGTGCGCCCCGAGGCGTTCTCGCGCACAGAGGCGAACGCCCTTACGAGGAGAGATATGTCTGACAGCAGCACGGCGCCCGGCAAGACCCCTGCCGATTTCTGGTTCGACCCGCTCTGCCCCTGGGCCTGGATGACCTCCCGCTGGATGCTGGAGGTGGAGAAGGTCCGCGACGTCGAGGTCCGCTGGCACGTGATGAGCCTCGCCGTCCTCAACGAGGACAAGCTCGACGAGCTGCCGGAGGAGTACCGCGACCTGATGGAGAAGGCGTGGGGCCCGGTCCGCGTCGTCATCGCCGCCCAGCAGAAGCACGGCGACGACATCGTCGGTCCCCTTTACACCGCGCTCGGCACCCGCTTCCACAACAAGGACGAGGGCCCCACCCGCGAGGCGATCGTGGCCGCGCTCGGCGACGTCGGCCTGCCGGCCGAGCTGGCGGACTTCGCGGACTCGGACGCGTACGACGCCGAGCTGCGCGCCTCCCACAAGGAGGGCATCGACAAGGTCGGCCAGGACGTCGGCACCCCGGTCATCGCCGTCCCGGGCCCGGACGGCGAGGAGGTCGCCTTCTTCGGCCCGGTCGTCACCCCCGCCCCGAAGGGCGAGGAGGCGGCGAAGCTGTGGGACGGCACGCTGCTGGTGGCGTCGGTCCCCGGCTTCTACGAGATCAAGCGGACCAGGACTGCCGGGCCCAACTTCGAGTGATCCCGCGCGGGCGGGGAGCCGGGCATCCCCGCGTCGCCGGGGAGCAGTAGATCAACCGGCCGCGGACTCAGGGTCCGATCGAGTCATCCCCGCATCTGCGGGGAAGCGCTTCTGGCGCAACGGGTGCGGGCCCCGCGAGTTACGGGCCGCCGGGTCCCGCATGCCCGCCTCACGCGTACAGCGCGTCCAGCTTCGGCAGCCGCAGCGCCACCCGCTCCGCGTCGTCGAAGTCGAAGTTCCACTCCGGGTCCAGGGCGGGGTAATCAATCGTGAACGAGCCGCCGGGCAGGTCCTCACCCGTCGCCGCCCGATGCGCGTCCCAGGCGATCCCGAGCATCCGCTCGCACCTCCGTCGGGGCGTCCTGCTCGTCCTTGCGCTGTGCTTCAGTGGGCACGAGCTGCGCGAGCGGCGCACCTCGTACCGGAGAAGAGGGGGAACACGGACATGAAAGTAAGACCGGCTCAGCGGGCGGAAGCCGCCGCGCTGACCGAAATCGCCCTGGCATCGAAGGCCCACTGGGGTTACGACGAGGCGTTCCTCGCCGCCTGCCGCGACGAACTCACCCTGCACCCGGCCGACATCGAGCGTCACCGGACGACAGTCGCCGAGGAGGACGGCCGCGTGCTCGGCTTCACCACGCTGGAGGGCGCCCCGCCCCAGGGCGTCCTCGGCATGATGTTCGTCGCCCCCGACGCGCTGGGCCGGGGCATCGGCCGGCTGCTCTTCGAGCACACCATGACGGAGGCCCGCCGCCTCGGTTTCGTACGCCTCACCATCGACGCCGACCCGAACGCGGAACCCTTCTATCTCGCGATGGGCGCGGTACGGGTCGGAGCGACCCCGTCGGGATCCATTCCCGGCCGCGAGCTGCCATTGCTGGAGTACGAGCTCACGCCGCGCTGAAGCTCGCTCTCGACCTCGGGTAATCAGCGGAATCGGCACACCCGCGCCGAACGACGGTCGGCCCCGTCGGTGAGCCGGGTAACAACAAAATCACGGCGACACGGTTGGGAACTCCGGCGACGGTCACAGCCGTAGGCTCGGCCGCGTTCGACCAAAAGCTCGACGGGGAGGAATTGGCATGACCGTGTCGAAGATGAAGGTGATGGGGGCGTGTGTGGCTGCTGTCGCATGCGTGGGGCTCGCGAGCTCGCCGGCCTCTGCCGGCGCCAATACTCCGCATGCCTACGGCATCGCCCACGCCGGCTGCGCCTACTCTTCCGAGGGCTGGTTCGTGGCCGATGGCGACAAGCTGTACATCAAGGACACGTGCGCTGACGGCTGGTCGGCGGTGCTGAAGGTCGACGTGGCGCCGATGAAGCCCACTGAGTCGGATTACGATCACCTGATCTCCAACACGGGGGGCGCGGGGACCACGAAGTTCGAAAACGGCTTCGACTTCCCTGAAGGAAGGAAGATCTGCGTCTCCGCAGGCATCTCGACCGGCGGTGAGATGGGTGGGTTCAAAGGCTGGCAGTGCGGGACCACGTGATCACCGGCAGGTGATCCCGGCGGCGGCGCGGTGCCGGTGAGTAGCGTCGTGTGACGCGCACCGGCCATCGCCGCAGGCGCGGGCGCTCGTGCCGAACACGATCCTGGGCCAACTGGTGGGCGAAGTGGCAGGCCGAGGGCAGGAGGCGCTGATGGCACGTCCGCATGGGACCCCCCCTCACGCCGCGCCGACCCCTTGCCGGGCGCCGGGGCCTCCTTCGACTTCGACCGGCTCGGGGCCCGTCGCCCGGCCGTCGCCAGGGCCAGGGTGACCGCGAGCGAGGCCGCCGCCATCACGGTCATAGCCGTCCCCGGTGAGGTCCGCTGGGCGACGGCGCCCGCGACCGCCGCCGCGACGCCCTGCATGGTGAGCATGCCGGAGGAGTGCAGCCCGAGGGCCTGACCGGTGATCTCGTCCGGGGTCAGGGCCATCAGCCTCTCCTGGAGCAGCAGACTCGCCGAGAACCCGACCGAGGCGAGCGCGGCCAGAGCGAACGCGAGCGGCAGCGCCGGACGCGCGGCGAAGAGCAGATACGGGGCCGCCAGGAGCAGCAGCATCGGCATGGCCAGCCGACCTCGCCACCGCTGTGCGACGAACCGGCCCGCCACGGTGTCCCCGATGAGCATCCCCAGCGCGGCACAGGCGAAGAGTAGCCCCGCGTGCTCAGGGGCGTACGGGACGAACAGTGACTCGCAGCCGACGATGAGCCCGTTCGGCACCCAGAGCGCGAGATAGGCCCGGCGGCGGGGCCGGGACGACCACAGAACGGCATTGATCCGCCACGTCTCGGCGACCGACGGCCGCCCGGCGGCGCGCGGCGGACGGCGGGCCAGCCCGCACCGGGCGACGGCCGCACCGGTCAGATACAGGCCGGCCGCGACCAGCAGCGTGCCGCGCGCGGACAGCGTCGTCACCAGGAGACCACCGAGCGCGAACCCCCCGATCTGCATCAGGCCGACGCACATGTTCAGTACCGAACGCCCCAGCAGATAACCGTCCTTGGGCAGTACCTCGTTCAGCAGCCCGTACCGCACCCCACCACCCACGGCGGCGACCACCCCCTCGGTCAGAATGATCGCGAAGACGACCGGCAGCGGAAGTCCGGGGACGGCGAGAACGGCGGTGGCCAGCCCGAAAGCGAGCGCCATGCCGGTCATCGCGGCCCGTGGCGGCAGCCGGTCCGCCGCCGACATCAGCACGGTCGCCCCGATCACCTGGACGAGCGAGGAGCCGAACATGGACAGGGCGGCGAGCAGCGGCGAGTCGGTCGCGGCGTAGACGAGGGTGCCGAGGGCCAGCCCGCTCATCGTCGATCCGGCGACCTGTACGGCACTGGTCGCGAAGAGTGGTCCGAACTGCGGCGCTCGGAAGAGTTCCCGGTAGGTGTGCATGCGGGGAGTCTCAAAGGACGCGCACGGCGACCGTTACTGTTTCGCGTGGAGGCGAAACGTCATGGGCCTGTGGCAGATCAACACGGACACGCTCGCGGGAAGCCGGTTCGTCGTCTCACCGCTGGCCGAGACCATCTCCGCCCTGAACTCCCTGGAACGCGGGCGACCCGACCACCCCGGCGAACAGACCTGGCTCGACGCCCATATGCCCGCCTACCGGGCACGGCAGACCGCCGACCCGGTCGCCGCCCGCCTCGTACCCGCGGCGCTCGGCGGCAGCTGGAACGCGGACTTCATCACCCCCACGCCGACGGGCGAGGGTGCGCCGTCCTTCGAGGAGGAGCTGTCTCCTGTCCGCGCGACCACGTCCGAGCGCGCCCGAGCGGATCTGGCGGTGTCCCTCGGCGGTCCCCTCCCGCCCCTCCTGGACCGCGACGACCTGGCGCAACGCGCCGCCGACGTACTGCACTGGGTCTGGCACCGGACCGTACTGCCGGACTGGCCGCGCCGCCGCCGGATCATCGAGGCGGACATCGTCGCGCGCACCGGACAGCTGAGCCACGGCGGCTGGGCCGCCGCCCTGAGCGGCCTGCGTCCGGGCATGCGGTGGCTCGGCGGGAGCCGGCTCCAGATCAACGCGCACGACTACCCGCCGAAGCAACTGTCCGGTGCACGGCTGCTGTTCGTGCCGGTCACCCAACGCATGGGCTGGGTCTCCTGGGACGACGAGGCCGAGCGGTACGCGGTCGTCTACCCGTGTTCCGGCGCCCTGGCCGATATGGGGCGGGCGCGGGTACCCGACAGCCTGGGCCGCCTGCTCGGCCCCGCGCGGGCGACGGTCCTCGTCCTCCTCTCCAGCCCGAAGAGCACCACCCAGTTGGTGGCCCTGACCGGCCAGGGACTGGGGTCGGTGGGCCGCCACCTCAAGGTCCTGCTGGACAGCGGCCTGGCGGGCCGTCGAAGGGCCGGGCGGTCGGTGCTGTATTTCCGTACGGACGTGGGTGATGCGCTGGCGCAGGCCCAGCGGGAGGGGGAGAAGGGGCGCGAACGTTCCAATCGCCCGGGGCAGGCATAAGCTGCTGGGCGGAATATCGGATCCGTGCGGTGAAGAGCGGCTCTGAAAATGTCGAACTCACCTGGAACCACATTGATCTGACGGCATATCGGGGGAGGGGCCATGGTGGATCAGGGCGACGGAGGAGACGAGCGGCGACAGGCGGTGGACCCGGCCGACCTGGGGACCGTCCTCGCCCGCTACCGGGAACGCCCGACGATGGGCAAGCTCGCCCTGGTCGTCGTACCGACTGCCGCCTTCCTGTTGTTCGGCGGGATTACCCAGCTCCATGCCGGGCATCGGGCACCTCATATTCGACGTCATCTGCGTTCTGCTTTTCGTCTGGGGAGTGTGTCGCCTGACGCGTTCCCTCGCCTCCTGGCTGATCCTGCACGAGGGCGGAATCGTCTACCGGGGCCGACGGAAGGTGCGATGGGCGCATCGCTGGGAGGACTTCAAGGACGTCGTCCTGTCCCGTGAGGTCACGCATTTCGGCGCATCATCCCGGCCGATCTCGGACAAGATCGTCGCGCGTCTGTGGACGGCGACCGGTCAGGGCGCCCGCGAGCTGTCCGGCAACTACTTCCTGGCCGACGTCGGCGCCGGCCTCCTGGGCACCTTTCTGCGCTCGCCGAGGAACCTGACGCCGATGTTCGGCGAGATCATCGACCGCGTCGTCGAGGCGCGTGTGCGGCACGATGTGCGCGAACTGGCCACCGAGGGCGGCGTGGTCCGGTACGGGGACCTTGAGATCGGTGGCGTCTTCCTGTACGTCAAGGGCGCCGCCGACGAGATCCCGTGGGACGAGGTCACCCGGGTGACCGTGGACGACCACCGGGTCGGCATCTCCGTTCCTCATCTGCGGCGCCGCATGGAGGGCATCAAGCTCCAGGCGGACGGCCGCCGGGAGAACTACCGGGTCGGCGGGGACAACACCCTGTACATCGAGACCAAGGGCCTGAGCCACTGCCGGAAGGCGACCGTCTGGGCCGTCATGTCCCACATCGCCGAGACCCTCGACACGCGATCGCGGTGACGGTGTCGGAGCAGGTGGGCAAGGTCCGCACGGGGCGCGCGGACCAGTCGACCACGGAGGCGCCCGCGCGTGCGGTGTAGGTGTACGGCTCGCCGGCCTTGAGCCGTATCACGGCCTCCCATTGATCGTGGTCCAGCCAGCGGAAGGTGCGCTCGCGGTCCTCCGCGTCGAAGCCGGAGAGCAGGGTCCGTACGGAGACCCGCATCCAGATCAGCGCCTGTGTGGGGGTGTCGGCGTGCTCGGCTTGTACGACGCCTCCCGCGACGGCGACCTCGCACCGCCAGATGGTCTTGAGGGGCTGCCTCACGACAACTCCGCTCGGCCGATGGCGAGATGGACCCAGACCGTCTTGCCGGGGTCGCGAGGCCGTACGCCCCACTTCGCGGCAAGGGCGTCGACGATGACCAGGCCCCGGCCGGAGAGATCGTCGAGTGGCGGGGTGCGGAGTTCGGGCATCCGCCACTGGTAGGAGTCGGACACCTCCAGTACGAGGGTGCCGTGGCGGCGACGTAAGCCCAGCTCGAAGTAGTCGCCGGTTCCCTTGGCGTGGTTGATGACGTTGGTGCTCAACTCGCTGACGATCAAGGCGGTTTCGTCGATGAGTCCGCCGAGTCTCCAGTCGGTGAGGACGCTCTCGGCGTGGTGCCGGGCGGCGGGGACGGAGTCCCTGCGGGCCCGGAATCTCTTGATGTGTGTGCGCCCGGACATGGGTCTCCCAAGGTCGTGGGTGGGCAGGCGGCGTGACGGTCACGGAGTGCGCCCGACGGGGTGCACTGCGTGATGCATCTCACGGTAGAGTGAGAATCTGCTTGGACGCAACTGGGGGATAGCGAGAATTTGCATCTCACTCACTGTCTCAAGCGCCTGGCGTGTAGCGTCCGTTGGCGTGCAAACTGGTCACACGCGGTAAGAGGAGGGGACATGCCCGCAGGTGGACGCCCCACTGTGCGCAGTAGGCGGCTCGGTGCGGCACTCAGGAGGTATCGCGAGGCGGCGAAGCTCGATCAACAGCACGCCGCCGATCACATCGTGGGGTCGAAGGCCAAGATCAGCCGGATCGAGGCCGGTCAGGTGTCGGCTCGTCCGGGCGATGTTCGGTTGCTCCTGGAGCTGTACGGAGTGCAAGACCGCGCGACCTACCAGCGCTTGGAGCAGTTGGCGCGTGACTCGAACAAGCGTGGCTGGTGGCTCAACTTCAGCTGGGTGACGAGGGAGGCGGGATTCGCCGACTTCATCACGCTGGAGACCGACGCCACCTTCATCCGGACATGGCAACCGCTCTTCATTCCTGGCCTGCTCCAAACCGACGACTACCTCCGGACGTTGATGAGTTCGGACCTCACCGTGCATACGGTCGAGTCGGTGGATGAGGCTGTTGCGATGAGGCGTATGCGGAGGAGCCTCATCGAGGAGGACGGTGCCCGGTTCGCAGCGGTCATCTGGGAGCCCGCGCTTACGGCACCCATGCCGTCACCCAAGGTGCACCGTGAGCAGCTTCTGCACATATTGAATGTGGCCCAGCGGCAGAACGTGCGCGTTCAGGTGCTCCCGACGTCCGAGTGGCGGGCGGCACACCTCTCGTCACACTTCGTCATGCTCAGCTTCGGTCCTGAGCCGGCACCAGAGGTTGTCGCCTACGACACGACGACCAGCACAGTCCTCCTCGAAGACCTTGAAGAGATGGCCGGCCACGCCCGGATCTTCGAGGCCCTGACTGCGGCGGCCCTGACCGCTGATCAGAGCCTTGCGTTCATCCGGAAGACTCTGCGTGACATCCCGGAGAACGAGAAGGAAGAGGAATGAAGCGCCACGAGATCGTGACTGCATTCAAGAAGGCCAGTGCCTCCCAGAGCGCAGGCCAGGACTGCGTCGAGGTCGCCCACACCGCCGACGGCGGCCGGGCCGTCCAGGACAGCAAGAACCGGGACGGCGGGCTCCAGTTCTACGCCCCCTCCGGGTGGGCCGCGTTCATCGACGGGGTGAAGGCCGGGGTCTTCGGGGGCTGACGCACCCCGGGGAGCCGGGCGGGTTGCACTAGACGTTCGCGAGGAGTCGCTCGAGCGGTCGGGGTACGTGCTTGAGGTCCAGGTGTGTGATCAGCGCCTGCGCGTACAGCGCCTTGCGGCCGCTGTGCGTGCCCATGAACCGGCGCAGCTGGTGTTCCACGGGGCGTTCCCGCTGTGCCGGCTGGCCCTGGAACGTACGGAAGGGGCGCATCTCGCCCTGGGCCCCGATCACCTGCTGTACGGCCTCGGCCCCGAGGGCGCGGATCAGTTCGTCCTCCAGGTCGGCGACGCACACCTGGAACCCGAGTGTCTCCAGCCCGGCGTGGGTGAGACCGGACCCGAGCCCCACCCGTTCCAGATGACGCCGGAAGTGCCGCTCCTCGCCGATGTCGCAGAGACCCGCCAGCGGGAGGCCGAGCCCCGGCGGGCCGCACACGTCGAGGAAGCGCCCGATGCTCGTCGCGCCTCCGAGCGGCACCACCGCGACGCCCTCCGCGCCGAGGTCGCGGCCGTACCGCGTGGCCAGCGCTTCGATCGCGACCTGGTCGCTGCTCCCCTCGACAAGCACGACCGTCCGCACTCCGCCAGCCAGCTCCCGCGCCACCGCGGCCGCCGCGTCCGACCCCGCTCCACCGGCCGCCCATGCGACTGTCGCCCGGCCAAATCGTCTCAACTCGTCCACGAGACCTCGCTTCCCGACGCCATCCTGCACGGCCGGGATTCCGCTCGCATCCACGTTTTCCCGGCCCACGTCGTCCAGTCGACCCCAGGGCCTTTCGTCAAACTGCCGTCTGCCGCACGGCGGGTGAGGTGGCGGAAAGGTTCGAAGCTGCCCCCGAGAAGGTGGTGGCCCAGATCAAGAGCTCGGAGGGCGGCGAGAAGCGTCGCCTCGCCGTGATCTACGACGATGGGACCGACACGGTCAAGCTCTACCTCGACGGCTCCGTCAAGGCGACCGCGAGCCTCCCGCACGGCCGGCACAGCACTGGTGCCCTCCAGGTCGGCCGGGCCAAAGCCGGTGACGGCTGGGGCGAGTACCTCCACGGCGACGTGGACGAGGTGCAGGCCTATTCCGGTGCGCTGCGGGACAAGGATGTGCCCTTCCTGGGCTCGGGTACGGATCCCTGCCTGTGCTGATCCGTCCGTACTGAGTCGAGCGGTCCGACCTCCCGACGGCCCATAGGAATCGAGGTTCCTGCGGGCCGTCGGGCTCCGGTCAACCGCCGGGTGTCACAACCAGAACCCGACGAAGCACTACCGGCAGCCTCGCCATCGCCGGGGCGGTGAGGTCCGGAGGCTTCACGCGCCGAGCCACTCCGCGACCTCGACCGTGTCCCCGACGCTCACCACGCCCTCGCCGACCACCGCGTTCTTCGCGCCGAAGCTCACCTTGTTCTTGTACTCCGGCTCGCGCCGGTACGTCGACAGGGTCCGGACCGGTTCCGGGCCCGCGCGGTGGCCGGTCTTCTGGTCGACCATGGGGACGGCGCACCGCATCGCCCGTACCGAGTAGGCGAGTTCCACGGAGCCGAGGGTCATCCGGCGCACCCGGTCCTCGAAGTGCGGTTCGTCGTTGCCGGTCAGGACGATGTTGGGGCGGAAACGGTCCATCGGTACCGGTTCGGCGTCGCCCCGGGCGGTGATGCGGGCGTTGAGGCCGTCCAGGGAGGCCGTCGAGGCGACCAGCACCGCGTGTGCGTCGGCGAAGTTGACCTTGCCCGGAGTGTCGCCCCAGCCGTCCCGGTCGAAGCCGGGGGCCACCCGTACCAGGCGGGACTTCGCACCGAGCGCGTCGGAGAACCATTCCGCGACCTCGTCCCCCTGGTCGGCCGCCACGCCGAGCGGGCGGTCGAACATGCTGACCTCGCGGCGCGGGCCGTCCCGGTCGACCTTCAGACGGAGTGGTTCGACGCCCTCGGCTGACAGCGCCAAAACCGCCCCTGCGTCCAGGACTTCGACGCGGATCGCGGCCATCGACGGATGCGTGCGCTGGCTGCGGAAGGCGCCGTCGGCCGCGTCCACCACCATGAACGTCCGGTCGTGTTCGAGGCCGGTCCCGAGGACCTGTGCGGAATCGACCACGGTTCCGGCGCAACCCTTGACCGGGTAATAGGTCAGTTCTCGAACGGTGATCGTCATGATGTCCTCTCCGGTGCAGCCGCTTCGAGGTCGTCGACGCTGCCGGACATGATGGTGCGGATGTGTCGGGTGAGGTGGTCGACGGGCCAGTCCCACCAGGAGATGGCGAGGAGCCGGGCGACGGTCTCCTCGTCGTACCGGGTGCGGATCAGTCTGGCCGGGTTCCCGCCGACGATGCCGTAGTCGGGTACGTCACCGGTGACGACCGCACCGGCGCCGATGATCGCGCCGTGCCCGATCCGTACGCCCGGCATCACCATGGAGTTGTAGCCGAACCAGACGTCGTTGCCGACGACCGTGTCGCCCCGGCCCGGCAGGCCGGTCAGGAGGTCGAAGTGCTCGGCCCAGGAGCCGCCCATGGTGGGGAAGGGGAACGTGGACGGGCCGTCCATCCGGTGGTTGGCGCCGTTCATGATGAACCGCACGCCGGTCCCCAGCGCACAGAACTTCCCGATGACGAGCTTCTCCGGGCCGTAGTGGTACAGCACGTTGCGGGTCTCGAACGCGGTCGGATCATCCGGGTCGTCGTAGTACGAGTAGTCCCCGACCTCGATCAGCTCGGACTTCACCAGGGGCTTCAGCTGCACGACCCGGGGCTGGCCCGGCATCGGGTGCAGGACGGTGGGGTCGGCAGGGAGGGCGCTCATGGCGCCCATCATCGCATTCGCCTCGCATGAGGGAAGTTTCTTTTGGAAACTCACTGAGTGGTCGGGGGTGAAGCCCCGCAGGGACTGCATCATGGCCAGGATGGCCAGCTCGGCGTCGGTGAGCTGTGGGGCGATCCCGGCGGCCGGCCGCGACGGGGCGAGATGCGGTGATGCCTTCAGCAGGTCGCCGGTCTTCATCTGGAGCGCGGCGCCCAGGGAACCCAACTCTGTCTTCACGCACCGGGTTTGGGCTCCCTCGCTCGTGCGCGCCGACGATACCTTCGAATCGATCTTCTAGGGCGCTGCCGTCCCGTTCGCCGACTGGACCCGACGCCACCATTGCCTCTTGTCCGTGTCGCGTACGACGACACCGAGCTTGGCGAGTTCCTCGCGCAGCTCCGCGACGTTCTTCTTGTCGTCCTTCTCCAGCGCCCGCTCCCGCGCTTTGAAGAGGGCGTTACTGCCGACGGGCTGGCCCGGCAAGTCCTCGACCCACCGCTGGTAGTCGCACTCGTAGGGGTCGCCGTCAGGGAGCCACGGATACCCGTGTGCCCGGAACGCATCCGCGATCAACTGGTTCCCGGGCAGGTCGGCACCCTCGCTCTTGTTCTGCACGGCCAGCTCCTCGCCTCGCACGCCGAGCACCACCAGCCGCTTGGCGTCGGCGAACACCCCGTGCACGGCGGTCCTCGACACCCGCTGCGTGGAGTTGCCGCGGGCGACCGTCACCCGATCGTTCTCGATGGTGACGGTCACGTAGTCGTCTTCGGCCAGGAGGACGATCACGATCCCGGCCGTCAGTCCCACCAGCAGGCTGACGACCGTCACCCACGGCTCGGGGGCGTTGTTGATGAGGTCGACTGGCCCCTCCCACGGCACCCAGGGCCACGAGGCAGCCCAGTTGGCCAGCAGCTTCACCAGCCATCCGGCCAGTGTGCCCAGGAGCGGGAAGCCCACTGCCACCAGCAGTCGGTCGGTCTTCTTGTGCCGTACCACGGTCACGTCGCGCACCTCACGCACCTCTCACTCACTGCTTGTCTCGCCCACGAGAAACTATCACTTTCAAACCGATCGTATCTGTCGCGATAGTCGTGATGAGTTAAGGTTCGGTAGCGAGGGCGGGACCGGAGCGCTCGTGGCCCTCATAGGCGGAGAGGTCGCCGGAGTCGCGGGCTACCGGCCCGACGGGCGCGCTCTGATCGGTGGTGGAGCACGGGATGGGCTGTCCGCGTACGGAACCGTCCGCGGGCCGCCCCGGGTCGCCCTGCTCGCACTCATGGAACGCCGCGGTGCCCCCGGCGAACTCCTGATGGACGGCATCGCCGTCGACGCCGGGCCCCGCGGGGCGGGGATCGGCGGCCTGCTGCTGCGGGAGGTCGCGGCGGTGGCGGCCGACGCTGCCGGCGCGCCCCCGCCTCCTGACCCCACCCCTGCCGCGCAACACGACAGAAGGACCCCCGCCTGTCATGTCCAGGCGGGGGTCCTCCTTCATCCGCCTGCCCGGTGAAGGTTGAGAAGACGATCACGAGGCAGGACGTTCATGCGCCTCCCGGTCAGGGGGCGAGCAGCAGCACGTCGGCGCGCTCCTTGGCGGCCGCGTAACGCTTCGCCACGTCCTGCCAGTTGACGACGCGCCACATGGCCTCGATGAAGTCGACCTTCTGGTTCTTGTACTGGAGGTAGAAGGCGTGCTCCCAGGCGTCGAAGACCAGGATCGGGACGGAGCCCTGGCCGACATTGCCCTGGTGGTCGTAGACCTGCTCGACGATCAGCTTGCCGCTGACCGGCTCGTACGCGAGGACGCCCCAACCGGAGCCCTGCGTGGTGGCCGAAGCCTTCGTCAGCTGGGACTTGAAACCGGCGAACGAGCCGAACGACTCCGTGATCGCGTCAGCGAGGTCACCGACACCGTCCGCCGCGAGGGGCTCACCGCCGCCGTCGCCGGTCATGTTGTGCCAGTAGATCGAGTGCAGGATGTGGCCGGAGAGGTGGAACGCGAGGTTCTTCTGGAGCCCGTTGATCGCTCCCCAGGCCTCCTTGTCGCGCGCCTCCTCCAGCTGCTCCAGGGTGTCGTTCGCACCCTTCACATAGGCGGCGTGGTGCTTGTCGTGGTGGAGCTCGATGATTTGCGGATTGATGACCGGTTCGAGCGCCGCGTAGTCGTAGGGGAGTTCCGGGAGCGTGTACGTGGCCATGTGGTCGAACCCTCCAGCTGCTGTCCTGTTGTTATTGCAACCTATGTGCAAGAGCAGGCTAACAGCAGGAAGTGATCGAAAGTGATCAGCCCTTCGGACTAGGACTCGGCCCTCCGGTCGGCCGATGGCGGGGCGGTGCGGCGTCGCTGCCAGGGCAGAGTCGCGTCGAGAACGTCGGCGAGTTCGGGGATCGTGGGCCTGGCGGCCGGGTCGGGCCGGAGACAACCGTCGATGGCCGCGGCGAGATCGCGCGGGAGGCGTCGGCGGGACCTGACTGGCGGCGCGGGTTCCTCAAGCTGCGGGTACCAGTCGTCCTGGCCGCCCATGTCGCCGCCGTCGCCGGTCTCGTCCACGGTCACGCCGCTGTCGAACGGCGCGTCGCCGGTGGCGAGTGGACGCCGATGGGCACTGGGGCACCGTCCGCTGCCAGTTGCAGCGTGCCGACGGCTCCACCGTGAAGGTCGGTTCCTTCGCCCTCAACCACAAGGGGTACGGCTCCTGGGGTGCGCCCTACCCGGCAGGCACATCGCCGGTCACCGGCCTGCGCCTGCTCAATTCGGACGGCTCCGTGCTCGCGAGTGCCACCTTCAATCAGCACTAGGGACCGCGTCCCCGCACCGGGAACGTGTCGTCACGCGCGGGCCCGCGCCCGGGCCTCGGCGAGCCGGGTCAGATGGTCCTCGTACGCCTTCGCGTAGAACGCCGCCCGCGCCGGGTCCGGTTCGATCACCGACGTCGGGGCCGTCCAGGCGGCCGTGTCCAGCTCCGCGCCGAAGCGCCGCGCCGCCGCGAGCACCGCGCCCCGCGCACCCACCTCGCCCTCCACGATCCGCACCGGGCGGCCCAGTACATCGGCGAACAGGCGCATCCAGGCGGGGGAGCGGGTGCCGCCGCCGCACAGGGCGAGGGTGCCGGTGAGGCCCGCGGCCTCCAGGCAGTGGCGGGCGGCGAAGCCGATGCCCTCGCAGACCGCGCGGATCAGATCCGCCGGGGTGGTTTCCAGGGACACACCGGTCAGCTCGGCGCGCAGCCGCGGTTCGACGAACGGGGCGCGTTCGCCGGACGGGGCGAAGTAGGGGAGTACGCGGACACCGTTCGCGCCGGGCGAGGTGGCGGCGAGAAGCGTGTCGACCTCCGTGTGGCGTACGCCTGTGGTGGTCAGGATCCAGTCGAGGGCCGCGGTGCCGACCATCGCGGGCATGGCGCGCAGCCAGTGCCCCGGGCGGTCGGTGGAGATGTGCAGACCCGCCGGCTCGCCGTTCAGATCGAGCTGCTGCGTGGCCACCAGCGCGGCCAGACAGGTGCCGACGATCAGCAGACCGTCACCGGGACGGGTGACGCCCGCGCCGAGAGCGGAGGCCGGCAGATCGTACGGGCCGTTGGATATCCGTACCCCGGACGGGAGTTCGGCGGTGGCGACCGGGTCGCTGACCGGGGCGAGGAGCGAGGCCCGGTGGCCGAGGCCGAGCGCGGACACGACATCACAGGAGTACGTACGGGTCATCGGGTCCAGAAACGGCATCGACGCATCGGAGACATCCGTGGCCCGGACCCCCGTCAGCCGTTGGAACACCATGTCCTTGCAGTACAGGGCGGTCGTCGCCGCGTCGAGCGAGGCCGGGTCGTGACGGTCGAGCCAGGCCAGCACCGGGCCCGGACAGCCCGGGAACATCGCGCTGCCGGTGCGCCGGTAGACAGCTTCGAAGACACCGGACGCCAGCCAGCCGTCGACCAGTTCATGGGCTCGGCCGTCCATCCACGAGATCGCCGTACGGACCGGGCGGCCCGCCGCGTCGACCAGCCAGACGCCGTCGCCCTGACCGGTGAGACCGGCGAACGCGACCCCGTCGGAGCCCAGCGCGGAAAGGACCTCGCAGACCGCCCCGTACACCTCGTCCATGTCCTGCTCCACGAAACCGCCGTGGATCGTGAGCCCCACCGGGCGGGATTCGACGGCCAGCGCGCGGCCCTGCGGGTCGAAGGCCGCGGCCTTGACCACGGATGTGCCGACATCGATGCCGATGTATCTCGTCATGGGTCCGGCTCCCCTCACAGAGCGTGGGCGAGCGGTTCGCCCCGCACATAGCGCGCCACCTCGGCCGCCGCGATCCGGGCGGCCTTCTGCGCGACGGACCGGCTGGCGCCCGCCACATGCGGGGTCATCAGCAGATGCGGGGTGCGAAAGAGCCGCGACGTGGGCGGGGGCGGCTCCTGCTCGTACGTGTCGAGCGCCGCGGCCCGCAACTGCCCCGAGTCCAGGGCGTCGCACAGCGCGTCCGTGTCCAGCAGCCCGCCCCGGGCCGCGTTCACCAGGACCGCGCCGCGCGGCAGCAGGGCCAGTTCGCGGGCGCCGATGAGATGCCGGGTCTGCGGGGTCAGCCTGGCGTGCAGGGTGAGGACGCGGGAGCGGTCCAGGAGCGCCTCCAGCGAGGGGGCGCGCATGCCGTGGACGTCGCCGCGCACATACGGGTCGTACACCTCGACCTCGGCGCCGAACGCACAGAGGACCCGGGCCACCCGGCTGCCCACGGCGCCGTAACCGATCAGGCCGACGGGGACGTCCTCCAGCTCCAGGCCGCAGTTCTCGTACGTGTAGTGGGAGGCGTCCCAGCGGCCGTCGGCGGCGAGGGAGCGGTGAGCCTCGGGGATGCGGCGCAGGGCGCAGAGCATCAGCCCCACGGTGAACTCGGCGGTCGCCGCCGCGTTGCGTCCGGGCGCGAAGCACACCCGCACACCCCGGGCCCGTGCCGCGGCCGCGTTCACATTGACCGGGCCGCCGCGGCAGACCACGACCAGCCGCAGATCGGGTGCGGCGGCCAGGACCCGCTCCGTGAACGGGCCCATCTGCGTCACGCACACCTCGACCCCGTCCAGGGCGCGGATCAGCGCGTCCTCGCAGTCGCTCGCCTCGTCGACCTCGGAGACCTTGCCGAAGGGCTCCAGGGGCCAGGGGAGGGTGAGTTCGGTGAGACAGAGCTCCGGGCCGAGAGCGTGGCGCAGGGCCTCGGCGATCAGGGAGTTGCGGACGAACTGGTCACCGGCGACCAGAATCCTCATCGCGGGGCGGACCGTCACGGGGCGGGTCATCGCAGAGCCTCTCCTGTCCGGGCGTCGAAGACATGGATGTGCCGGGGATCGGCGGTGATGCGTACGGTGTCGTCCCGGTCGAGCCGTACCTCCGGACCGGTCGCGACAACCAGCGGCTCCGTCACCCCGTCGAGCGAGAGCGTGGCGATGCCGAATTCCAGCAGGGGTTCATGGGCGGCGACCCGGCCCCGTACACCCGTGTCGTCCAGGCGCAGATCCTCCGGGCGGACGCCGAGCACCACCGCTCGCCCCGCCGCGGGCCGCTGCGGTACGGGCATGCGCACGGAGTCCGAGAGGCGCACCCCGCCCGCCCCGTCGGCCGTCCCCGGCAGCAGATTGATCGCCGGCTCCCCGACGAAGTCGGCGACGAACAGATTGACCGGGGCGTCGTAGATCTCCTCGGGCGTTCCGAGCTGCTGGATCTCGCCGTCCCGCATCACCGCGATCCGGTCGGCGAGCGACAGCGCCTCCTCCTGGTCGTGCGTGACGAGGATGGTGGTGTGGCCGCTGTCCCGCTGGATGCGTTTCAACTCGCGCCGAGTGGTGTCCCGTTGGGTCGCGTCCAGATGGGAGAGCGGTTCGTCGAGCAGCAGCACGTCGGGGGTGCGGATCAGGGCGCGGGCCAGGGCGACCCGCTGCTTCTGGCCGCTGGAGAGTCCGGCAGGGCGGGCGCCCAGGAGGTCCGTGATCCCGATGCGTTCAGCCATGTCGGCGACCCGGCGGCGGATCTCGGCCCGCCCGCCCCGGCGCCGGGCGGCGAGTCCGAAGCCGAGATTCTCCGCGACGGTCAGCGGCGGATACAGGGCGTAGTTCTCGAACGCCACCCCGATATTGCGCTGTTGGGCCGGGAGCGGCACCACCGACGAGCCGCCGATGAGGATGTCGCCGCCGGTGACCGACTCCAGCCCGGCGATCATCCGCAGCGTTGTGGACTTGCCGCAGCCGGACGGGCCGAGCAGCCCCAGCAGCTCGCCGGAGCGCAGCTCGATGTCGATGGAGCGGACAGCTTCGACGGCGGCCCGGCCGCGTCCGGTGTAGGTCTTGCGCAGTGCGCGCAGGGTCAGTTCAGTCATCCGTCATCGCCGCCTCCCGCTCCGGGTTCCCGGCCGGTGCCGCAGACCTCGTAGGGCACCTTGTGCTCGTCGAGTTCGCGCAGTGCACGTCTCGACGCCCCGTCGTCGACCAGCAGCAGATCGAAGCGGGAGAGCGGGGCGAGCCGGTGCAGGGCGACCCGGCCCAGCTTGGAGTGGTCGAGCAGCAGCACATTGCGGCGCGCCGAGTCGAGCATCGCCCGCTTCACGGAGACGATGTGCTGCTCCTGGTGGTAGGCGTAACCGCCGGACACGGCGGAGGTGGAGGTGAAGCAGATGTCGACCTGGAGCGACTGCACCGCCTCCACGCACGAGACGCCGAGGAAGGAGGAGTGCAGCGGGTCGAAGTCGCCGCCGAGGCCCATCAGATGGATGCCGCGCTCCTGCGACAGCAGGTTGATCGCTTCGAGGAAGTTGGTGACGACGGTCAGCGGGGTGATGGAGCGCAGCCTGCGCGCGATCTCCAGCGTGGACGTCGAATCGTCGAGCATCACCGCCATGCCCGGCTCGATGAGCTGCAGGGCCCGTTCGGCGACGGCGGCCTTCTCGGCGCGCATCGTCTTCAGCCGGTAGGAGACGTTCGACTCGAAGACGCCGGACGGCTGGGCGGTGACACCGCCGCGGAACTTGCGGACGATGCCCTGCCGTTCCAGCTCGTCAAGGTCCCGGTGGATGGTCATCAGGCTGACGTCGAAACGCTCCGCCAGCTCGGCGGCGCTCACCTCGCCCTGCGCGAGGACGTACTCGGCTATGGATGCCTGGCGCGGGGCGGGGCCCCGCTGGGGAACGTTGCTCACGTGCTGATCCTTCGTCCTGGGCGTGCCGGCCGGTCGGCCTCGAACAGCAGCAGACTCTCAGGCGGTACGGAGAGCCGGACCGGATGGTCGGCGCTCAGGCCCGCCGCGTCGGCGCGCGGGACGACCAGGGACAGCTGCTGTCCGCCGATCCTGACCGTGACTTCGGTGGCCCGGCCCAGCAGCTCGGTGACGTGAACGGTGCCGGTCAGCTCCAGGGCCCGGCCCTTGCCGGTCGGCTTCACACCTGAGCCGTCGCCGGGCCCCCGCAGCCCGATGTCCCTCGGCCGTACACCCAGTTGGACCGCGGTGCCCGGCGGCGCGGGAACGGTCAGCGGCAGCTCGTACGCCCCGTCCGGCGACCGGAAGTGTCCCTCGGCCGTCACCGTGCCCGGCAGCAGATTGATCCGGGGTCTGCCGAAGGACCGGGCGACGAAAGTGTCGTAGGGGCGGTACCACAGCTCCTCGCGGGTGCCGGTCTGCACCATGCGGCCGTCCCTGATCACCCCGATCCGGTCCCCGAGCGCCAGCGCCTCCACCGAGTCGTGGGTGACGTACAGCGTGGTCGTGCGCCGGACCGAGCCGATCGCCTTCAGTTCCGCGCGCATCGCCTGTCGCAGCTTCGCGTCCAGGTGCGACAGCGGCTCGTCGAGGAGGAACGCCCTGGCCGGCCGGACCAGCACCCGGCCGAGCGCCACCCGCTGGCGCTGTCCGTTGGAGAGACGGCCCACGGGACGGTCCAACAGGGCGCCGATACCGAGGAGTCCGGCGACCTCCCCGATCCGCTCGCGCGCCTCCTGCGCGGGGAGGCGGTGGCGCGGCGAGCGGAGCGGGGAAGCGAGATTGTCGTACGCGGTGCGGTGCGGGTAGAGGGCGTACGACTCGAAGCACATGGCCACGCCCCGGTCGTACGGCTCCACGCCCGCCATGTCCACCCCGCCCAGCTCGACCGCACCGGCGTCCGGCTCCTCCAGGCCCGCGATCGTCTTGAGCGTGGTCGTCTTCCCTGCGCCCGACGGACCGAGCAGACAGAAGAACTCACCCTCGGCCACCTCCAGGTCCAGGCCGTCGAGCGCGGTGTTCTTCCCGTACCTCTTGTGCACGGAACGCAACGCGATGGCTGCCGGGCCGGTCACGACTTCACCGCCCCGAACGACAGGCCGCGCACCAGATACCGCTGGATGGTGAGCGCCAGCAGCAGCGGCGGTATCACCGAGACCAGGGCGGCCGCGGCCGTCAGGTTGTACTTGGGCCGGTCGCCGCCGAGGAAGGACAGCGCGCCGACCGTCACCGTCTGCGCGTTCGACGAGGTGAGGATCAGCGGGAAGACGAAGTTGTTCCACGCGAAGATGAACGCCAGCAGCGAGACGGCCGCTATGCCCGGCTTCACCTGCGCATCCACGGGCCGAGATCCTCCAGCCAGCCCGGCGGACCGTACTGCCACACCATGTACGCGCCGAGCATGAACACGTCGTAGGAGGCGCGTCCGCTGGAGAGGTCGACGGTGAGCTTGTCGAAGTAGTTGTCCTCGGGGAAGACGTCGTACTCGACCTTGATGCCGGTCTTCTCGGTGAACGCCTTCAGATCGGCGATCAGGGCATCGGTGTACGGGTGTTTGTTGAGCAGGGCCTTGACCGTCCTGCCCTTGGCCCGCTTCCAGTCGAAGGAACCGGTGACGTCGTCGGCCGCGGAGCCGCCGCCGTTGCCGTTGTCGCCGCCGAAGCCCGCGCCGCAGGCGGTGAGCAGCGGGGCGGCGGACGCGGCTGCCGCCGCGCCGATGACGAGGAACCGTCGCCGGTCGTGCGCGTGCATGTCCATCCGTGACCTCCACGGTCCGGCCGGAGACGGGTGCGGGCGTTGCCCGTTCACACGTTGTGTCGACTGGTTAACAGAGCTTGGAACAACGGAAGTTGGCCGTCAATCCCTCGCGCAACGGAAATTCTCGGTGCAGAGTGAGAAGTTCACAGGGAGGGCCGATATGTGGATGGGCATCGATCTCGGCACGCAGAGCGTCCGTGCGGTGGTGGCAGGAGACCGCGGCGAGATCCTCGGCAGCGGATCCGCCCCGCTCGCGGGCAGACGCGACGGCGTACGGCATGAGCAGCGGCCCCTCGACTGGTGGACGGCCGTGTGCGCGGCCAGCCGCCAGGCACTGCGTGACTGCCCCGCACCGCGTGCGCTGGCCGTCTGCGCCACCTCGGGCACCGTTCTGCTCGGCGACCCGGCCGGCCGGCCGCTGACCCCGGGGGTGATGTACGACGACGGGCGCGCCGTGACCGAGGCGGCCAGGGCCCGGACCCCGCCGAGCTGGGCGCTGCCCAAGGTGATGTGGCTGCTGCGGGAGTACGGCGGAGGCGCGGGCGGGGCCGTACGCGTCATGCATCAGGCCGATCTGATCCTGGCGCGGCTCGCCGGAACCCCTCTGCCCACCGACTCCAGCCACGCCCTGAAGACCGGCTACGACCTGGAGCGGGAGTGCTGGCCGCGGCGGAGATTCGGCAAGCTGGGCCTGCCCGACGGGCTGTTCCCGGACGTGGTGCGGCCGGGAACGCGGATCGGTGAGGTGGGGCGGGCGGCGGCGGAGGAGACCGGGATTCCGGCGGGCACGCTCCTGGTGGCCGGGATGACGGACGGGTGCGCGGCGCAGATCGCCTCCGGCGCGCTCACCGTGGGCTCCTGGAATTCGGTGCTCGGTACGACGCTGGTGCTCAAGGGGGTCACCTCGTCGCCGGTCGTGGACCGGGCCGGGGTGGTCTACAACCACCGTGCCCCGGACGGGCGCTGGCTGCCGGGCGGCGCCTCGGGCGTCGGTGGCGGGGCGCTGACCGCCGCCTTCCCGGACGTGGACCCGGCACGGATGGACGCACTGTCCCGCGACCACGAGCCGGCGCGCGTGGTGGCGTACCCACTGGTGGCGACGGGCGAACGCTTCCCGTTCGTCGCGCCCGAGGCCACCGGGTTCCTGCTCGGCGAGCCTGCTTCCGACGCCGAGCACTGGGCGGCCCTGCTGACCGGGGTGGGCCTGGTCGAACGGCTCTGCCTCGACTACCTCGACCTGCTCGGCGCCCAGCTGTACGGCCGGCTCACCTTCACCGGCGGCGCGGTCCGCAGCGGCTACTGGAGCCGGCTGCGCGCCGACATCCTGGGCCGGCCCGTGTACATCCCGCAGTACAGCGAACCCGCGCTCGGCATGGCCGTCCTCGCCGCGTACGGTGCGCGCGCCACGACCACGCTGCAGGAGGCCGCGGGCCGGATGGTGCGGCTGCGGCACGTGCTGCACCCGCACCCGGTGCGTACGGCGTGGTACACCGAGCCGTACCTCACGCTGGTGGACGAACTGGAGCGACGCGGCTGGCTCCCCGGCCCGGTCGCCGCCCACGCCCGTACCCGAACGGAGAAATCATGACCGCCGCCCGTCCGAGCGCTGTCCTGCTGCTCGCCCGCCATGGTCAGACCGTCTGGCACGCGGAGAACCGCTACGCCGGGGTCAGCGACATCGGCCTCACCGACGAAGGACGCCGCCAGGCCGCGCAGCTGGGCGAGTGGGCGGCCCGGCACCCGGTCGACGCGATCTGGACGTCGACGCTCACGCGCGCGATCGAGACGGCGGAGCCCGCGTGCTGGGCCCTCGGTCTCGTCCCCCGGCGCGCATACGACCTGCGCGAATGCGATTTCGGCGAGGTGGAGGGGCGCACCCTGGCGGAGTTCGCGGCCGAACACCCGGAGCGGGCCGGGGAGTACCGCGCCGACCCGGTGGTCCACCCGTTCCCCGGCGCCGAGGACCCCCGGTCGGCGGCGGCCCGGGGGACGGCGGCGCTGCGCCGGATCGCGGACGGGCACCCGGGGCAGCGGGTCCTCGTCGTCGCGCACAACACCCTGCTGCGGCTCGTGCTCTGCGAACTGCTGTCGATTCCGCTGGGCGCCTACCGCCGGGTCTTCCCACAGCTGCGGAACGGGGCGGTGAGCGAGGTGCGGATCGGGCAGGAGGGCGGGGCGCTGTTCTCCCTCAATGTGCCGTGCGCACCGGACGTCAGCCCTTGACGGCCACGGACCGCCGCTGCCTGGCGACACCGATGGCCGCCAGTACGACGGTCAGGGCGCCGGACGCCATTAGCTGGTCACGGGTGCCGGGCTGGCGCAGCATCAGGAAGAAGATGCCGAGCATCGCCAGGAGCGCCAGCACCGTCAGGACCGGGAAGAGCCACATCCGTACGACGAGCTTCTCCGGGGCCTCGCGCTCCATCCGGTCGCGCAGGATCAGCTGGGAGAGGGCGATGAAGATCCAGACGACGAGGATCACCGCGCCGATCATGTTGAGCAGCCACGGGAAGACGTCGTCGGGACGCCAGTAGCTGAGCAGCACGCACAGGAAGCCGAACACGGACGAGACCAGGACGGCCGTGCGCGGGACGCCCGAGGAGATCCTGCCGAGCCGCTTCGGGCCCTGGTCGCGGGCGACCAGCGAACAGGCCATGCGGGAGGCGCCGTAGATGTTGGCGTTCATCGCGGAGAGCAGGGCGACCAGGATGACCACGTTCATGATCTGCGCGGCGCCGCTGATGCCGAGGTGGTCCAGGGCCGCGTAGAACGGACCGACCTCCACGACCTTCGGGTCGTCCCACGGGACCAGCGTGACGACGACCGCCATCGAGCCGACGTAGAAGAGCGCGATCCGCCACATCGCCGTCCGCACGGCCTTCGCGACACCCTGCACCGGGTTCTCGGACTCGGCCGCGGCGATGGTGACGGTCTCCAGACCGCCGTACGCGAAGACGGAGGCGAGCAGCCCGATCACCAGGCCCTCGGCGCCGTTCGGCATGAAGCCGCCCTCGCCGCGGAGGTTGGCGGTGCCGGGGGCGTCCGTACCGGGCAGGACACCGAGGATCGCCAGCACACCCAGCACCAGGAAGAGTGTGATCGCCACGACCTTGAGCGTGGCGAACCAGAACTCGAACTCGCCGAACTTCTTCACCGAGGCCAGGTTCGTGCCCAGGAAGACCACCATGAACAGTGCGACCCAGGCCCACTCCGGCGTGCCGGGCAGCCAGCCGGTGACGATCTTCGCGGCACCGATGCCCTCCAGGCCGACGGCGACACAGAGCAGCACCCAGAACGCCCAGCCCACGGTGAACCCCGCCCACGGCCCGATCGCCCGCTCCGCATGGACGGAGAAGGAACCGGAGGCCGGGTTCGCGGCCGACATCTCGCCGAGCATCCGCATCACGAGCATGACCAGCAGCCCGGAGACGGCGTACGCGATGATGATCGACGGGCCCGCGGCGGCGATACCCGCGCCCGAGCCGACGAAGAGCCCGGCGCCGATGACACCGCCGAGGGCGATCATCGAAAGATGGCGCTGCTTGAGCCCGTGGGTGAGGGCCGAATCGGCCTTGGCATCGGAGACGGCGACCGGGGAGCTGGTGGGCGGAGACGCGGAATTCCGAGACATGGACAAGCTCTGTTCGGTAGGCGAAACGTGGGGGGACGTGCGCGCACAGTCTGAACACGCACCCCGTTCACAGGGAACCGCCGTCCGCCATGCGGGCATGATGCTCACACAAGGTGCACACCCGTGGCACGGGGCGACGGCCGGTGCGGTCCTCGGCCGGTGCGGTCGCCGACCGGACCCTGGGCGGTTCCTGGACGGGTTTTGGCGAGAACCTACAGTCTCTCCCGGTGGCCTCTCCCAGCAAAATATGAGCCGATCCGCCCCCGCCTCAGTGACGAGCATCACGCCGTCACATGATTGTGTCAGCTCCTTTGTGTGAACCCCACCAATGCCTCAACCACCCCTTTGTGGGCCACTGATGGTGATCGAGCGTTAACCCTTGGGCTAACGTCAGCCTTCAGTCTGTCCCCACCTGCCCTCACCCCGCGGAGTCCCGATGAGCACTGCTGCCGCCGCCCCTGTCCGTCCCGGAGTGGTCCTCGCCGACCTGCTGCCCGCCGCCAGGCACCGTTACGCCGTAGACACGGCCCTGGTCCTCGGTGGCGCCGCGCTCACCGGCATCGCCGCCCAGATCGCCGTCCCGGTCCCCGGCTCCCCGGTCCCGGTCACCGGCCAGACGTTCGCCGCGCTCCTCGTCGGCACCGCGCTCGGCGCCCGTCGCGGCTTCCTCTCCCTCGCCGTGTACGCGCTCATCGGCATGGCCGGCATGCCGTGGTTCGCGGGCGGCAGCTCAGGCGCGGGCGGCGCCTCGTTCGGCTACGTCCTCGGCATGCTGCTCGCCGCCACCGTGGTCGGCGGCCTCGCCCGCCGCGGCGGCGACCGCTCCGTGCTGCGCACCGCGGGCACGATGGTGCTCGGCTCCGCGATCATCTACGCGGTCGGCGTCCCGTACCTGGCGCTGTCCACCGGCATGTCCGCGAGCGCCGCGATCGCGGCCGGCCTGGTGCCGTTCCTCGTCGGCGACGCGCTGAAGGCGGCGCTGGCGATGGGCGCGCTGCCCGCGTCCTGGAAGCTCATCGGCCGTCGCGGCTGATGCCGTAGCTCCCTTTGAAGAGGCTCGCCGGTCCGGTGTCGTG
>NZ_JBEOVN010000038.1:0-45565 GCF_040295565.1 Streptomyces sp. NPDC002785
CCCGGCCGCGTCGCCGCCGGGGACGGGAGGGGTGGGTCCGGGATCAGAACCGAGGTCGCTGAGACCGGTGTGATCGTCGGGGCGGCGCACGAGCGGCCAGTGGTACTTGCGGTCCGTTTCCTTGATCGGCAGGTCATCGACACAGGCATGCCGGCCATACGGCCATCAGTCCGTTCTCGTCGAATTCCCCGTTCTCGTTGCCGTACGAGCGGTACCGGTTGCCGGAGTCGTCGTGACTGGGGCGCGGCTGCGGAATCCGGAGGCGTGGAAGCCGGATCCGGATTAATCCCGCATGGTGGCAGCGTTGTAGCCGATCGGACCCGATTCATCGAGGAGTCGGGCGGATCTGGAGGCAGAGCTGTGCACGGTGAGTACAAGGTCCCCGGCGGCAAGCTCGTCGTGGTCGATCTGGACGTCGAGGGCGGCGCCCTGCGCAACGTACGGGTGGCCGGGGACTTCTTCCTCGAACCCGACGAGGCGATCCTCGCCATCGACGCGGCGCTGGAGGGCGCCCCGGCCAACACCGACACCGCCGGTCTCGCAGCCCGGATCGACGCGGCTCTCCCCGCCTCGACCGTGATGCTCGGCCTCACCTCCGAGGGCGTCGCCGTCGCCGTACGCCGGGCCCTTGCGCACGCCAGCGAGTGGAGCGATTACGACTGGCAGCTCATCCACGAGGCCCCGCAGTCCCCCGCGCTCCACATGGCGCTCGACGAGGTCATCACCGCCGAGGTCGCCGCGGGCCGGCGTCCGCCGACGCTCCGGGTATGGGAGTGGGCCTCGCCCGCCGTGATCATCGGCAGCTTCCAGTCCTTGCGCAACGAGGTCGACCCGGCAGGCGCCGAACGCCACGGCATCACGGTCGTCCGCCGCATATCCGGTGGTGGGGCCATGTTCGTGGAGCCCGGCAACACCATCACCTACTCGCTCTCCGTCCCGGACTCCCTCGTCTCCGGCCTCTCGTTCGCCGACAGCTACGCCTATCTCGACGACTGGGTGCTCGGTGCGCTCGGCGACATGGGCATCAAGGCCTGGTACCAGCCGCTCAACGACATCGCCACGGACGCGGGGAAGATCGCGGGCGCGGCGCAGAAGCGTGTGGTCGGCGGGGAGGGTGCCGTTCTGCACCACGTGACCATGTCGTACGACATCGACGCCGACAAGATGCTGGAGGTGCTCCGGATCGGCAAGGAGAAGCTCTCCGACAAGGGCACCAAGAGCGCGAAGAAGCGTGTCGACCCGTTGCGCCGCCAGACCGGACTGGCGCGCGAGGCCGTCATCGAGCGGATGATCGACTCGTTCCGTAACCGGCACGGCCTCACGCAAGGCAAGGTGACGGACGAGGAGATGGCTCAGGCCGAGGAGCTCGTGCGTACGAAGTTCGGCACCGAGGAGTGGACCGCTCGGGTGCCGTAGAGGCGGTGCTGCAGAGGCGGTGCCGCAAGACCGACCGGCAAACGGCTTCCCCGGAACATCCTCACGTTTCTGTCGCCGGGAGTTCCTGCTCGGTCCAGATGGTCTTGCCTTCGGGGGTGTGGCGGGTACCCCAGCGGCGGGTGAGCTGGGCTACGAGGAAGAGGCCGCGACCGCCCTCGTCCGTGGTCCTGGCGTGGCGCAGCCGAGGCGAGGTGCTGCTGGCGTCGGAGACCTCGCAGACCAGGACGGACTGGCGCAGCAGACGCAGCCGGATCGGCCCGGTGGCATGGCGCAGCGCGTTGGTGACCAGCTCGCTGACGATCAGCTCGGTCGTCATCTCCAGCTCCTCCAGGCCCCAGGTCCTCAACAGGCGGGCCGTCCGGGCCCGGAGGCCCGCGACGGCTGCCGGGTCCGGGGGCACGTCCCACGAGACGACGTGCTCGGCGCTCAGTTCGTGGGTGCGTGCGAGCAGCAGGGCGACGTCGTCGGGCTGCGGCACGGGGAGCAGCTGCTCCACGACCGTCGCGCACAGTGCGTCGAGGGGAAGTCCGCGCTGGGCCAGGGCGCCGCCGAGGCGGGACATCCCCAGTTCGACGTCCCGGTCCCTGCCTTCGATGAGACCGTTGGTGTAGAGGGCGATCAGGCTGCCTTCCGGCAGCTCGATCTCCGCTGCCTCGAAGGGCAGGCCCCCCAGGCCGAGCGGGGGTCCTGCGGGCAGTTCGGGGAAGTTGACACGCCCGTCCGGGGAGACAACCACGGGGGGCGGGTGGCCGGCGCGCGCCATCGTGCAGAGCTGGGTGACCGGGTCGTAGACGGCGTACAGGCAGGTGGCACCGAGCACGGTCGTGCCGCTCGCCCCGCCGTCGGGTTCCTCGTCGCTCAGACGGAGTACGAGGTCGTCGAAGTGGGCCAGCAGTTCGTCGGGAGGAAGGTCCATGTCGGCGAGGGTGTGCACCGCCGTGCGGAGCCGGCCCATGGTCGCTGCGGCGCTGATGCCGTGTCCGACGACGTCGCCGACGACCAGGGCGACCCGGGCGCTGGACAGCGGGATCACGTCGAACCAGTCGCCCCCGACACCGTCCTTGGCGTCCGCCGGGAGATACGAGGAGGCCACGTCCAGGGCCATCCCTCCGGGCAGCATGTGCGGGAGCAGACTGCGCTGCAGTGTGAGAGCCGCGGCGTGCTCATGGGTGTAGCGGCGGGCGTTGTCCACGCATACCGCCGCCCGTGCCACCAGTTCGCGGGCCGGCAGCACGTCGTCCGGCTCAAAAGGGGACAGATTCAACGATCGGATGAAGGTGGTCAGGCCGAGCACCGTGTCCCGGGCCCGCATGGGTACGGCGATGAGGGAGTGGAGACCGAATTCGCGGATGGCCGCTCCCTTGGCGGGTTGTTCGACCGCCCACAGATGCCTGACGGAGTCGAGGACAGGGATCAGGAGGGGTTCGCCGTCCGTGAGGAACCGGACGTCGTGGCGCGGGGGCACGGAATCCACCAGGTCCCCGACCCGGTAGACCGCCTCGGGGCAGCCCTCCCGCACCGAGCTCAACCCTGCACGGCGCATCCTCG
The DNA here is from genome assembly GCF_040295565.1 of Streptomyces sp. NPDC002785. Lineage (NCBI taxonomy): Bacteria > Bacillati > Actinomycetota > Actinomycetes > Kitasatosporales > Streptomycetaceae > Streptomyces > Streptomyces sp. NPDC002785. The sequence goes on from NZ_JBEOVN010000038.1 coordinate 2,986, forward strand.
GCCGGGACGACGCGCTACCCGCACCGGGGCGGGCGGCTCCCGTACCACAAGGCGCTGTGCCCGAAGGCCACGGGCCGGGCGCCTCGGGGCTGGCGACCGGCTCCAGCAGGTCGACGGTGACGAAGTCGGCGAACCGCGGCACCGCGAAATCGGCCAGCTCCTGAGCCGTGCGCACCACGTCCAGGGTGGAGCCGATGCTGGCTCCGGCGTCGTTGACCAGGGCCAGGCGCTGCTGGGCCTTCCACCGGTCGGTGACGTCCAGGACCATGTAGCAGATGCCGGTGACGGTGCCGTCGCCGGTCGTCAGGGGGAAGAACGACGTGGAGTAGGCCCGCTCACGGTGCGGATCGGACCAGCTCCAGCCCCGGTACTCGTAGTCGATGGCAGGGATCCCGGTGTCCAGCACACGGCGCATCAGGGTCTCTATGACGTCGACCTCCAGTCCCGGGAGCACTTCGCTCATTCGGCGGCCCACGCGCTGCTCACGCGGGACGCCGCCGATGCGTTCCAGGGCGTCGTTCATCCAGACGTAGCGCAGTTGCGGGCTCATCACCGCGATACCGATCGGCGAGCTGGTCAAGAAGGCGTCGAGCACCGACTGCCCGACCGTCCACTCCGGTCGCCGTTCACGTGCGGACGCCAGGAAACACTCCCGGCCGTCCAAGTGGAACGAGGCCGAGATCCGCAGATCCACTTCGATACAGCGACCGTCGCGCCGCCGCACGTCGGCGACACCGCTCCACCCCGCGCCCGCACGGCACCGCTCGACGATCCTCGCCACTCTTACCCGGTCCTCGGGCACCGCGAGGAGGAAACCGGCGGACCGCCCGACCACCTCGGCGGCGCGGTACCCCAGCAGGTCCTGTGCGCTGTGCGTCCAGCCGATGACCGTTCCGGTACCGGCAACCACCACGGTCGCGTCGTTCGCCGTGTCGAAGGAGAGCTGAGGGGTGCTGGGCTGCGACGGTTCGGCTCCGGGCGCCGAGTGCGAGCCTGCGGACGCCATGATGGTCACCACCCATCCACTCCGTTCCAGTCCATGATCCCGCCTACGACGCTCCGGTGCGACCGTCCGCCGCCGTGGACCGGGCGGGCGGGGCTCCCGCCTCGCCATCTTCAGGGGGCGGGGTTCCCGGGGTGCGACAAGGCCGATTCACAGGCGTGGACGACGAGCTGCGCCCGATCGCAGGCGCCCAGCTTCGTCATGGCGCGGCTGATGGGGGTCTTCGCGGTGGACGGGCTGATCACCATGTGTGCGGCGATCTCCTCGTTGGTGAGACCGCGGGCGGCAAGCGTGCCGACTTCGCGTCCCCGGCGAGTGAGGCTCTCGAAACCGGGCCCGGTGGTCCGGTCGGGTGGCCTGGCGACGAATTCACCGACGCGCCGATCGGCCCGCACCGGGCCGGCCATCCGGAGCGCTGCAGCGCCATGGAGGGAGTGCAGAGGCGGGCGGCGGCCGGGGTGGTCAGCGCCCGCTGCCGGGCCTGACCGAGGGAGACGGTTCGGGGGGCCGGTGCTCGTACCAGCGCCGGTCGGCCTCCAGCTGGGCGGCGAGGGAGATCAGCCGTTCCTCGCTGCGGGACGGTCCGAGCAACTGGGCGCCGACGGGCAGCCCGTCGGCGGTGAACCCGGCCGGTACGTTGATGCCGGGCCAGCCCAGTACGTTCCAGGGCCAGGCGTACGGGCAGGCCTCGGCCATCGTCACATCGGTGCGCCAGGCGCTCAGCCCGTCGAACCTGCCGATCGGGGGCGGTGGCAGGGCGGTCGTCGGGGTGAGCAGTACGTCGTAACCGGCGCCGTCCCGGGACGTGTGGAAGAACGCGCCGATCCTGCGGTGCTGGCGCACCTCACGCTCCCTGGCCGCGCGCACCACCCGGCCGCCCAGCCGGGTGCCGGTGCGCAGGGCGCTGCGGGTGCGCGGGTCGAGGAGGGCGGGGTCGGGGTGGCGGGCGGCGAGTTCGGCGATCCCGGCGGTGGCGCGGGGGACGAAGCCGAGGCCGATCAGCCCGTAGCGGGGCCTGGCCTCCTCGACGTCGTGGCCGAGGCGGGCGAGGACCTCGGCCAGTGCGGTGACGGCCCGTCGTACATCGGGGTGAGGCGTGGAGCCGGTGAGGGTGAGTGGGGGGCGCCAGGCGAGGGCGATGCGCAGTCTGCCCGGGTCGCGGCGGGCGGCGGCCGATGCCTCGACGGGGGGAGGGCGGTGCGGGTCGTCGGGATGGGGTCCGGCGACCGCGTCGAGCAGCAGGGCGGCGTCGGCGACGGTCCTGGCCAGGGGGCCGTTGACCGTCAGGCCCTGGAAGGCGTCGCTCTGTGGGTGGACGGAGATCCGGCCGCGCTGCGGTTTGATGCCGACGAGATGGGTCCAGGCTGCGGGGATACGGACGGACCCGGCGCCGTCCGAGCCGAGCGCGGCGGGTACGAGCCCGGCCGCGACGGCCGCCGCCGAACCGCCGGACGAGCCGCCGGGGGTGTGTCCGGTGTTCCAGGGATTGCGGGTGGCGCCGAAGGCCGGCCCCTCGGTGAACGGCCACTGGCCCAGTTCGCAGGAATTGGTCTTCCCGACGATCACGGCCCCGGCCGCCCGCAGCCTGCGTACGGCCTCGCTGTCGGCGATGGCGGCGGGCAGATCGCCGTCGCAGCCGAAGTGGGTCGGCATCCCGACGACATCGGTGTCGTCCTTGACTGCGACCGGAACCCCGAGCAGCGGCAGCCGCTCCCCCGCGGCGAGCCGGCGGTCGGCCTCGGCGGCCTCAACGAGTGCGGCCTCGGCGCGCAGGTGCCTGAAAGCGTTGAGGGTGCCCTGGCTCGATTCGATACGGCTCAGGGCGGCGGACACCTGTTCGGTCGAGGTGGTACGGCCTTCGGCCAGCTCCCGTGCGCTGTCGGCCAGCCCGCTCGGGCCGGGCGGGCCGGCCGGTTCGGTGGTTTCGACGGCTTCCGCTGAGGACATGGGCTGCCTGCCTTCCTCGTATCGGCAGGTGCGCGCGCCCGCACCTGTACGCCCGAACGAACTTACCGGAGGGTAACGAGTAGTGGGCGGTCCGCTCAACCGTTCGGCGGAGAGTCGCCGGAGACTGCCGGTGCCGATTGCTGCGTTCGCTGACGGAAGGAGCGAAAGTACCGCTGGGGGCGCGTGGAAGCGGAGTTCGAGGGAGAGTTCCAGACGCATCCGACGGTGCGGTTCGATCCACCTTCGCCCGGGACGGGTGGCCGGTCCGACGGCTGCCTCCGCCGCGCGACCGGCCCCGCCCCGGCGTACTCTCAAAAGGATCGCATCGCACACCTGAACAGGCCCGACGGGTCCTTCGAGGGAGGCGCCGTGACCGGCCGACTCATCGGCACACGCCAGGCCGCCTGGGCTGCTGTCCTCGCGGTGGGACTCACGAGCGGCAGCGTCATCGGCGGCGGTGCGGCACGGGCGGACAACGACATCGACACGCTCTCCGCCCAGCAGATCGCCGACCACTCACGGGACGCGCTGCTGGGCGTCCGTTCCCTGCACCTCAGCACGCATGGCCACTTCGGCAGCGGCAACCCGGCGCCGGCCCTGGATCTCACCCTTGACCGGGACGGCAACTGCAACGGTTCACTGGACCTCGGCAACCACCAGGGGTCGGCCCGGATCGTGAAGCGCGGCAACGACGTCTGGGTCAAGCCCGACGAGGACTTCTGGAAGAACCAGGTTCCGGGCCGTGGCTCGGCCTTCGCCGCAATCCTCAACGGGCGCTACATGAAGAGCTCGGCCGACGACCCGAGGCTTCGCGGTCTGGTGAACGGATGCGATCTGAAGACCTTCCAGAAACTGGTCAGTGACAACGCCGACAACGACCGGGGAACCCTGAACAAGGGCAGGAAGACCACGCTCGACGGGGCTTCGGTGGTACCACTGACCAGGCTCAGGGACGGCAGGACGCTGACGCTGTACGTCGCGGCCACGGGCAAGCCCTACCCGCTGAGGATCACGGCGCAGGACGGTCGGGCGAACGCGGTCATGGACTTCTCGGCTTTCGACAAGCCGGTACCCACGGCCACGCCGCCGCCGGACCAGAGCTTCGACATCAACGCGCTGCTGAGCCGTACGACGACGCCGGTGTGACCCCGGCCCGGCCGCTGAGCACCACGTACAGCACCAGCGACGAGGCCAGCCCGACCGCCCAGCCGTAGTCCGCGAGCGGCTTGAGGAACGGGATCAGGCCGTCGGCCGGGAACGGGCCCGTGCCGGGGGCCGAGTGGGAGCCGCCGATCGCCAGGATGCCGCCGACCGCGAACGCGGCGACCGCCCGCCAGTTCCAGCCGTTCGCGTACCAGTAGCGGCCGCCGGGACGGTAGAGGTCCGCTAGGTCGAGCACGGTGCGGCGGACGATCCAGTAGTCGGCGATCAGAATCCCCGCGACCGTACCGAGCAGTCCGCCGACCAGTCCGAGCCAGGTGAAGATGTACAGCTCGGGGGTCTCGGTGAGTTTCCACGGCATGATGAGGACGCCGACGACACCCGTGATCAGAGCGCCCGTACGGAAGTTGATGAGCCTGGGTGCGAGGTTCGCCAGGTCGTACGCGGGTGACACGACGTTCGCCGCGATGTTCACGGAGATCGTCGCGACGAGCACCGTGACCAGGGCATAGAGCAGCCCGAAGACGTTGTCGGTCCTGGCGACCAGCTGGACCGGATCCCAGATCGCCTCCCCGTACACGGCCTGTGAGCCGGAGGTGACCAGGACCGAGAGCAGGGCGAAGAGCGTCATCGTGGTCGGCAGGCCGAGCGACTGGCCCCAGATCTGGGCGCGTTGGCCGGCGCCGAAGCGGGTGAAGTCGGGGATGTTCAGGGAGAGCGTGGCCCAGAAGGCGATCATTCCCATCAGGGAGGGGAAGAAGACCGGCCAGAACTCCTTGCCCCAGCCGAGCTCGGAGGGCTGGTCGAGCAGCGGGCCGAAGCCGCCCGCCTTGACGGCGACCCAGACCAGCAGCACCACGGCGCCGACGATGACGAACGGGGCGGCCCAGTTCTCGAACCGCCGCAGGGTGTCCATCCCCCGGTGGATGATGGCGAGTTCGAGCGCCCAGAAGAGGATGAAGCAGAGCCAGAGCGTCCACGGCTGCCCGCCGATCTCGGACGCCTCGGCCCAGCCGCCGAAGATCTTCCCGAACAGGGTGAAGATGCCGACGCCTCCGATCCAGGTCTGGATGCCGAACCAGGCACAGGCCACCGCGGCCCGGATCACCGCGGGCAGATTGGCGCCGCGCAGACCGAAGGAGGCGCGGGCCAGAACGGGGAAGGGAATGCCGTACTTGGGTCCGGCGTGCCCAGTGAGCAGCATCGGGCCGAGCACGATCAGGTTGGCGAGCGCGATGGTGAGGACGGCCTGCTTCCAGTCCATGCCGAGGGCCACCAGGCCGGAGGCGAGCAGCCAGGACGGGATGTTGTGGGCCATGCCGACCCAGAGCGCGGCGAAGTTGTACGTCGTCCAGCGGCGCCGTTCCAGCGGAACGGGCAGCAGGTCCTCATTGACGAACCGGTTGTCGGAGGGGACGGCGCCGGGGGTGAGTTCGATGCGGCCCGACGGGTCGGCTATCCGGTCCTGTGGTGGAAGCGGTGGGACGGGTGGGGTGGGTGGGACGGTCGATGTCATGGCGGCTGGACCCTTCGCTCGGGAGCGGTGCCGTGCGGGACGGGGCACGGGGGTACGTACAACCGGGAGGGCGGTGCGTACAACCGTGTGCGTACGACCGTGGGGCGGACGGGTCAGGCGGACAGGGCGGGGATGATCTCGGAGCCGTAGGCGTCGATCGTCGCCTCGCGTGCATCGTGCATGTTGTAGACGGCGAACTGGTCGACGCCCAGGTCCCGCAGGGCCCGGAGCTTCTCGATGTGTGCCTCGGCGGGGCCCAGCAGGCAGAACCGGTCGACGATCTCGTCCGGCACGAAGGTCGTGTCGGGGTTTCCGGCGCGGCCGTGGTGGCTGTAGTCGTAGCCGGACCGGCCGGCGATGTACGCGGTCAGGGCCTCGGGGACGAGTCCGGAGTGCTCGCCGTACCGGGAGACCAGGTCCGCGACATGGTTGCCGACCATGCCGCCGAACCAGCGGCACTGCTCGCGGGCATGGTCGAGGTCGTCGCTCACATAGGCGGGGGCGGCGACGCAGATGGTCACGGAGTCCGGGTCGCGGCCCGCCTGTGCCGCCGCGTCCCGTACCGCCTTGATCATCCACTGGGTGAGGAACGGGTCGGCGAGCTGGAGGATGAAACCGTCGGCCTTCTGTCCGGCCAGGGCGAGCGCCTTCGGGCCGTACGCACCCATCCAGACGGGCAGTCTGCCGTCCTTCACCCAGGGGATCCGGACCGGCTGACCGTCGACGGTGGCTTCCCGTCCCTCGGCGAGGTCGCGGATGACGTCGATGGCCTCGCCGAGGCGGGCCAGGGTGTTGGGCTTGCGTCCGGCGACGCGCATCGCCGAGTCGCCGCGTCCGATGCCGCAGACGGTGCGGTTGCCGAACATGTCGTTGAGGGTGGCGAAGGTGGAGGCGGTGACTTCCCAGGTGCGGGTGGACGGGTTGGTGACCATGGGGCCGACGACAAGGTGTTCGGTGTGTTCGAGGATCTGGCTGTAGATGACGAACGGCTCCTGCCAGAGCACCGCCGAGTCGAAGGTCCAGCCGTAGCGGAAGCCGTTGCGCTCGGCGCGGCGCATCAGGCCGACGACGGCCGAGGCGGGCGGGTCGGTCTGGAGGACGAGTCCGAAGTCCATGACGGGTGCTCCTAGTCCAGGTATTGGCAGGTGGCGCGCGGGGTGTACATGCCGTGGCCGGCCCGGCCGGTGAACTTTCGTCCGTCGATGACGACCTCACCGCGTGAGAGGACCGTTTCGACCTGGCCGGTGATCCGCTTCCCTTCGTACGCCGAGTAGTCGACGTTCATGTGATGGGTCTCGGCGGAGATGGTCTGTTCGGCCGCGGGGTCGTAGATGACGACGTCGGCGTCGGCGCCCGGGGCGATGGTGCCCTTTTTCGGGTAGAGGCCGAACATCCGGGCCGGGGAGGCGCAGGCGGTCTCGATCCAGCGGCGGCGCGAGATGTGGCCGTCCACGACCGCCTTATGGAGGAGGTCCATCCGGTTCTCCACGCCAGGCATTCCGTTGGGGATCTTCGAGAAGTCGCCGCGGCCCATCTCCTTCTGTCCCAAGAAGCAGAAGGGGCAGTGGTCGGTGGAGACGACCTGGACTTCGTTGTTCCTGAGGCCCCGCCAGAGTGCTGCCTGGTGTTCCTTGGGGCGCAGAGGGGTGGAGCAGACGTACTTCGCGCCCTCGAAGTCGGGCTCGGCGAGGTTGTCGGTGGAGAGGAAGAGGTACTGCGGGCAGGTCTCACCGAAGACGGGAAGTCCCTTGTGGCGGGCCGCCGCGACCTCGGCGACGGCCTCGTCGGCGGAGACGTGCACGACATACAGCGGGGATCCGGCGACGCGGGCGAGCTGGATGGCGCGGTGGGTGGCCTCGGCCTCCAGCGCCACCTTGCGGACGTCGCCGTGGTAGCGCGGGTCGGTGCGTCCCTCGGCCAGCGCCTGTTCGACGAGGACGTCGATGGCGATGCCGTTCTCCGCGTGCATCATGATCAGGCCGCCGTTGTGGGAGGCCCGTTGCATGGCGCGCAGGATCTGGCCGTCGTCGCTGTAGAAGACACCGGGATAGGCCATGAACAGCTTGAAACGTGTGCGGGCGCGCCCTCGGACATCGTGACGTCTCCCCCGGCCACACCGCGCTTCGCGGGGCCGCCCAGGCGCGGGTCGAAGGTACCTGTGATGCAAAGGTCCGGCAGACCGTAAAGGGGCGGAACCGGTGTGCCGTCGTAGTCGCCCAGTGCGCATACCGCCCTCTCCCAAGCTCCGGTCTTCAGGTACTCAAGGGCACGCTGGCAGAGGCTCTGTGGGCGCTGCCCTTGAGTGACATGCTCCGGCAGATCTTTCCACATGAGGCCGTGCCGAACCTTGTACAACGACGCCTCGAACGCGAGTCGCGGGGGGACAATCCTGGACTGCTTCTTGGGTGTCAAACGCCCTTCAGAACACGATCAAGTGCCGCCCGGCCTGCAGGTCCCCAGTTCGGCTTGCCGCCGGGAAGGCCCCGATCTCCGTTCTGCCCCATGAGCATCAGGAAGAGGCTCTTCATAGCGGCCAGTCCGCGGGCGCGCCGGATCGCCGCCTCGTCTGCATGCGCGTACATGTCGAAGAACCGTGAGGCCGTGCCCTCGGGCAGCAGCACCCATGCCGCGGCGAGGTCCCACGCCGGATCGCCGGCGAACATGGCACCGAAGTCGACGATGCCCGAGAGCGTTCCGTCCGAGACAACGACGTTCGCGGGATGGAGGTCGCCATGCACCCACACCGGCGGACCCTCCCACGCGTGGGCCGCAACGGCGTCGTCCCAGACAGCCCGGACGTCGGCAGCGATGTCGTCGGGGACAACGGCCTGGAAGAAGTTCTCGAAGCCGTCCGTGCAGTTCCTGGGATGGGCACCGAAGTCCGTAGAGATCGGCGCCTCGGCGGGCGCCTCCACATGGAGCGCCCGGAGGAAGCCCGCCAGCGTGTCGGCAGAGTGGTCGCCGCGGCTGATCGAGCCGTGGTCCAGCGGCTCGCCGGGAACCCACGTCATCACGGTCCAGTGCTTGGGGAAACGCTCGGACGGTTCACCGAACCGCACCGGGAGCGGCACCGGGAGCGGCAAGCGCGGGGCCAGCACCGGTAGCCACCGCCGCTCCTTCAGCTGAAGCTCCGGAGTGGGGTCCATGCGCTGCATGCGCACGGCCAACTCGTCCCCGAGGCGCCACATTTGGTTGCCCCAGCCGCCCGCCACCTCCCGGATGGCCAGCCTTGCAAGGTCTGGATGTTGCTCCTGCAGCAGGTCGCGGACCAGGTCTGCGGTGATCTCGATCTCGGTGTCGGTCATGCGAAGTCACAGTACTGAGGCGGCAGCCGGAGCAGTTCTCGCTCACCGGAACATCTCGCTGTGGTCCCTCTGGCATCACCGGTTCGGTTTCAAAGAGCTGCAGATCAGAAGCTTTGGGACGGCACGGCCCCAAAGTTCAGAGAAGCCTGCATTCGATGCCCGGTGCTGCACATCAACCCGAAGATGCTCGATCGCCTCGAAGAGCTCGAAGCGGACCTCCTCGTCCGCCTACGACGGGCCGAAGAGGATCACTGGCTCGGCGAAGTAGAAGGCATCAACCTCACGCTCACCCTTCTCCGCGCCAAGCGCGAAGAAACCCAACGCCGAACCCGACGACCAGCCGTCGACCTCGGCATCCCCACACCCCGTAGGAAGGAGAATCGTGACAGGCACCTACCGGCGGTGAGCGATCGTGATGATCTCCCGGCTGGAGGCAGTGACCGGTTCCCGGTCCCAGTTGCCGTACTGCGCTTCGATCTCAAAGCCCGCCTCGGCAAGGAACTCACCGAGTGCTGCAACGTCGAGAAACCGCAGGCTTTCGCTGAGGATCCGCAGCACCGTGCCATCCGGCCGGGCCACCGTCCCACGGATCGTGACCACGTCGCCGACGACGGAATCGACGTCGTGCCAGTACCGCAAGGCACGGCCGGCCTCGTCGACGACCTCGACCACGTCATCCGGGTTCGAAGGAGTCCAACCTTCCCAAGCCCGCGCCTGCGGATGCCTTGTCTCGAAGACGAAACGGCCACCTCGGCGCAGAGCGCCATGGATCGCGGCGAGCGAAGCGCGCACGTCATGATCAGTGACCAGGTCCTGGAAGGCATGGCCGGTCATCGTCGCGAGATCGAAGCCGGCGCCGCCCTCCGCCTCCGCCGCAGTGCCCTCCACCCACTCGACGTCAGCCCGGCGCCGGGCCCGCTCCAGCGCGGCCCGGTCCGGGTCCAGGCCGACCAGTCGACCACGATGGCCACGCTCACGAGCAAGACGCAACATGGCACCGGTGCCACAACCGACGTCCAAGACCGACTCCGCACCCATGACGAACGGGAAGTAGAAGCCGTCGTCGGATCTCCCATCGGGATCCCACGGGTTCAGTACGTCATACAGCGCGGCAGCGTCAGCATCTGAGAACACCGCGACAGTATCTGCCACCCGTTGCCTGCCAACAACCGACTAATTCCGCAGTGCGATGCCGGATCCGCTGGCCACGCCAGCCGCACTCACCGCCCCCTCACCAGATCGCCGACTTCACCGAGCCCGCCCCGAGGGGCCGGCCCCTCGGCCTGCCTGTCGGACACGGATGGCGCGTGCGTGGCCCCGCTCAGCCGAGGACCGCGCCGTTGCCTGCCCGGTCCACCCGGCTGCGCCGGTCCACGGCCTTGTCGCGTCCCGCGGACGCAACAGCAAGGCCGTCCTGCTTCGGGGGCTTTCAGTCGCCGTACTCCGGTCGCGGGCGCAGTCCGTCGAGGACGATGCCCAGATAGCGGCGCCAGTCGGTGACGCCGGCCTGCACGACATGACAGAGACCGATGTAGAGCGGCGACACGTCCGCGACGGTCAGGTCCTTGCGCACCGAACCCTCGGCCTGGGCCCGCTTGAGCACCTTGTCGGTGAGCTCGTTGAGTTCCGCGATCGCCTTCGCGTCGAAGGTGCTGCCGCCGACCATCGCCGTGATCGTCTCCGCGTAACCGCGGTCATGCTCCTGCATGATTCCGCAGAACTCCAGGGAACGGGCAAGGCCCTTCCAGGGGTCCGGGTCGGGGAGGACCTCGTTTCTGAGGAAGTCCAGAGTCTGCTGGAAGCGGTGCTCCACGATCGCCTCCGCCAGTGACTCCTTGGTCGGGAAGTGCCGGTACACGGTCCCGACGCCCACCCCCGCCCTGCGGGCGATATCGCCCATCTGCGCGTCCCGGCCGGACTCGGAGAAGGCGGCCCGTGCGGCGTCCAGGACCTTGAGCCGGTTACGCGCGGCGTCGGACCGCAGTTTGCCGCCGGTGGGTGCGCTGGAAGAGGGAGGGGTGTTTGACAAGGGGAACCGTGCCTCCGTATCGTCACTTACCGGAATCGGACATCCGGTTCCGGTTACCACTTTAACTTACAGGAGCGTATCCCTGCCATGGCCACGCCTCCCACTTCCGTCTTATCCCCGGACCCTCTTCGCTGGAAGGCGCTTGTCGTCCTGGCCGCGGCCCAGTTGACGGTGGTGCTCGACGCCTCGATCGTGAACGTCGCGCTGCCGTCGATCCAGCGGGACCTGCACTTCAGTGACTCCAACGTCCAGTGGATCGTCAACGCCTATGCCCTCGCCTTCGGCGGTTTCCTGCTGCTGGGCGGCAGGACCGCCGATCTGCTCGGGCGGCGGCGGGTGTTCATGACCGGACTCGGTCTGTTCGCTGTCGCCTCGCTGCTCGGGGGCCTCGCGCCGAGTGCGAGCTGGCTGATCGCCGCCCGTGTCGGCCAGGGTCTCGGTGCCGCGATCATCGCGCCCGCCGCACTGTCCATCGTCACCACGACCTTCACCGAAGGCGCCGAACGCAACAAGGCCCTCGGAATCTGGGGCGCGCTCGCCGGAGCGGGCGGTGCCATCGGCGTCCTGCTCGGCGGCGTGCTCACCGAGTGGGCGGGCTGGGAGTGGGTGATGTTCGTCAACGTGCCGATCTGCCTCGGCGCCGCCGTCCTCACCCCGCGCCTCGTCCGCGAGAGCCGCGGTCATGAACGCACCGGGATCGACTTCGCCGGTGCCGCACTGGTGACCGGCGGTCTCAGCGTGCTGGTCTACGCGCTCGTGGACGCCGAGCGGGCCGGCTGGGGTTCGGGCAGGACCATCGGACTGCTCGTGCTGTCGGCCGTCCTGCTGTTGGTCTTCGCCCTGGTCGAACTGCGCGTCGTCAAGCACCCGGTGATGCCACTGCGCATCTTCCGCAACCGCAACCTCTCCAGCGCCAACATGGTCTCCCTGCTGGTCGGCGCCGCGCTGCTGTCGATGTTCTTCTTCATCTCCCTCTACCTCCAGCAGGTGCTCGGCTTCTCCGCACTCGAAGCCGGACTGTCCTACCTGCCCTTCTCGGTGGCAAGCATCATCGCGGCCGGTGTGGGCTCGCAGTTGGTGACGAAGGTCGGGCCCAGGCCCATCCTCCTCACCGGCCTGACGCTGACCACGGTGGGGCTGCTGCTGTTCACCCGCATCCCCGCCAACGGCACGTTCGCCGGGGACGTCCTGCTGCCCTCGGTCGTCGCGGCCCTGGGACTCGGATTCTCCTTCGTGCCCGTGACCATCGTCGCCGTCTCCGGTGTGACACCCCAGGAGTCGGGCCTCGCATCGGGACTCATCAACACCACCCAGCAGATCGGCGGCGCGCTCGGCCTGGCCGTGCTCTCATCGGTGGCCAACGCCCGCATCAGCGAGCTCCTGGCGGGCAAGCGGCCCGACGGCGCGGCCGTGGCGGACGCGATGACGGAAGGCTTCCGGCTGGCCTTCGCGGTCGGAGCGGGATTCGCCCTGCTCGGCGTGGTGATCACCCTGCTGGCGGTCCCCAGGACCGACCGCTCCGCACAGGACGACGTGCCGGTCGCGGCGATCTGACGTATGGGAAGCACGGTTCGGGCCCGGCCATCGTGGCCGGGCCCGAGCCGTGCTCTTCGCGTACCGGGGCGTCAGTAGGACAGCCCCGGGCAGTAGACCCCCGCCCCCGGCACCGTGTACGAGCCGCGCACGACAAGCGTATCCAGTCGCTCCAGGACAACGCCGCGGGTACGGAACGCCCAGCTCAGGGTCTCGGGCATCAGTCGGCCCGGGATACGCAGCCGGGGAGCGGGACCGTCGGGAGCCGCCCTGCGCATCAGCTCGCCCGCGCCCGTGTACAAGGCCCGCACCGCGGCCTCCGAGACCGCCGTCAGATGTCCCAGATCGGACAGGCCCGTGGTGTAGCCGGCGATGGCACCGGTCGCCCGGTCCACGACGACGTACGGCTGGGACCACCCGAAGGCCCGTTTCGCGGCCATGTGGATCTCCCCGTCCCGCGCATGGCCGTTCACCGTGCGGTAGAGCTCCTGGCACGCGGGCACATCGTCCTCGGTCATCGCGCGCACCGCGAAGCCCGCCATGTTCGCGGGGGTGGGCGGCGCGTACCCGGCGACCACGGACAGTTGCTCGCACGGTACGAAGCCGAGCGACGAGTAAAGCCGGTACGCGCCGAGGTTGTTGGTCACCTGTACGGCACGCACGGATTCCCGGTCGTGCCCGGCGGCCGCGACGACCACCTCGTCCATCAGCAGACGCCCCACTCCACCGCCCTGCACGCCGGGGGCGGCACTGAGAGGGCCGAACGCGGCCACCGACTCGCCCAGGACCAGGAAGTTGGAGCCCACCACGGCTCCCGCGCCGTCGATCGCCACATATGCGAGGCAGCCGGGGGCTGCGAGTCGGTCCCGGAACATCTCCGTCACGGCGTCCACCGAAGACCACTCGGGCGGCAGGCCCAACGAGGCGTTCAGCGTGTTGAAGGCGTCGAAGCAGATGCCCGCCATCGCCGGCAGGTCCTCCCACGCCGCCTCCCGGACCCGCAGTCCCTCCCCGCCGCTGTCCGGGGCGCTGCCGCCCGCCTCGGGGAAGTAGCCGACGCGGACGAAGAACCCGACGTACTTCTCGAAGAGTTCACGCGTCATCGGCGGGCATTCGATGCCGGTACCCGCCAGCAGTTCCCGGGTCTGAGAGGTGTCGACGGACAGGTAGTGGTTGCGTCCGCTGTAGATGGTCGATTCGAACGCGTCGATCATCGGGACCATCGCGTTGTCCCGGTCTGAGCGGATGCGCTCGACCCAGGGGTCCCAGCGCAGTTCGTCCAGTCGGTAACCGAGGGACCGCAGGCAGTCCGTCATCTCGGAGAAGGGCAGATGTGTTCCGTTCGCGAGGTGGTGGTTGCGGCCCGCCGCCCGCTCATCGCGCGACAGCCGCAGGATGGCCGCGCTGACATGGTCGACCGGCACCAGATGGAAGATGCCCGCGGGATCCGCCGGTACGGCACCGGCCTGCACGATTCCCTTCATGCTCAGCCAGACGAAGTCATGGGTCTGGCAGAAGCCGCGCTGCGAGTCGCCCGAGATCTCGTCCACCCGGTAGATCGCGACCGGCAGCCCCCGTTCCCTGGCGAGCCCGATGATCTGCTCCGCCACCAGCTTCGTCTGCCGGTAGCCGGAGGACAGCGCCTCGGCAGGTCCCGGCGGATCGGTGACCTTCAGGGCCACTCCCGGGACCGCCTCGGCGGCGAACACGCCCGTGGACGAGACATGGTGGACGGGCACGGTCCGGTGCCGGGAGGCGAGCCGAAGGATCTCCGCGGTGCCCGTGACGTTCGCGTCCTTCAATGCCGAATAGGGGTAGAGGCCGTTGACGGTCGCCGCAGCGTGGTAGACGGCGTCGACACTGCGCGCGAGGGCGTCGAAGCGGTCCGGGGCGAGTCCCAGCAGGGGCTGGGCGAGATCGCCGACGACCACGGACAGCCGATTCGTGTCGATGTCGTGCCAGAACTCGTACCACTCCAGGTTCTTCCGCAGCCTCGCCCGTGCGTCCGCCTCGTCGGCCCCGCGCACCAGGCAGTGCACGGTCGCACGGGTCGTGCGCAGCAGATCACGCAGCAGGTACGCGCCGAGGAAGCCGGTCGCGCCGGTGAGGAACACCTCCCTCGGGTCGTCGGCGACCCGGATCACCTCGTCGGCCGGGGTGATGTCCGCCGCCAGTACGACCTCGGCGGCGAAGTCCACCGTGTCCTCGTCGGAGCCCGGCGCGGTGGACACCGTGTCCAGGACCTTCGCCAGCAGTTGGTCGGCGAGCACCGCCAGGGTCGGATGCTCGAAGACGAGCGTCGGACGCAGGCTCACCCCGCAGAAGTCGCTGATCTGATTGCGTATCTCCACGGCCATGAGAGAGTCGACACCCATGTCCGAAAACGGCGCATCGGGGTCGATGTCGTCCGTGCCGTCGTGGCCCAGGACCGCCGCGACCAGGGAGGCAATCCGGTCCATCATGTGGAGGAGCTGCTTCTCCTCGTCCATCCCGGCGAGTACGGCTGCCAGCCGGGCGGCGACCTCCGGACGTTCGCCCGGTTTGAGCGCCCGTCCGGCCGGGGCCGCTTCGTCGGCGTCGGCCGGCTCCATGACGGGGGCCGGTGCCGGTGCCGCCGCGAGGGTGGGGGCCGCAGGCGTGGGCAGCCAGTAACGC
This sequence comes from Streptomyces sp. NPDC002785, assembly GCF_040295565.1. Lineage (NCBI taxonomy): Bacteria > Bacillati > Actinomycetota > Actinomycetes > Kitasatosporales > Streptomycetaceae > Streptomyces > Streptomyces sp. NPDC002785. The sequence goes on from NZ_JBEOVN010000038.1 coordinate 18,135, forward strand.
TTGCGCTGGAACGCATAGGTCGGCAGCGTGACGTGACGGGCACCGGTGCCCTCGAAGAACGCCGCCCAGTCGACCGGGACACCGGCGGTGTGGAGCGCGGCGGCGACGCCGACGGCGGCCTGGGCGCCGGACCGGTCACGACGGGACACCGGCAGCGCACGGTGGTCGTCCGCGTCGCCGATCACATGGCGCACCAGGGCCGTCAGCACCCCGTCGGGCCCCAGCTCGACGAAGGTGTCGGCGCCCCGGTCCCGCAGCGTCCCCACCGCGGCGGCGAACCGTACGGCCGAGCGCAACTGCCCGACCCAGTACGCGGGCGTCAGCAGCTCCGCACCGGCGAGGTCGCCGGTGGCCGTAGAGATGATCGGGATGTCAGGCGTGCGGTAGGCGACCGTGCGTGCGACGGCTCCGAACTCCTCCAGCACCGCGTCCATACGGGGCGAGTGGAAGGCGTGACTCACCATCAGGTGCTTGGTTCTGCACCCCTGCTCGGCCAGGATCCGGGCGACCTCCGACACGGCGTCCTCGTCACCCGAGACCACGACCGACCGGGGCGCGTTCACGGCGGCGATGCCCATCCGGGACTCCCGGCCTTCGAGGAGCGGCAGCACATCCTCCTCGGTGGCCTCCAGGGCGACCATGGCGCCGCCCTCGGGCAGTGCCTGCATCAGCTCGCCACGGGCGGTGACCAGCCTGGCCGCGTCGGGCAGCGAGAACACCCCGGCCACATGCGCCGCGGCGAGTTCGCCGATGGAGTGACCGCAGAGCGCTTCGGGCCGCACCCCCCAGGACACCAGCAGCGCGAACTGCGCCACCTCCAGAGCGAACAGGGCCGGTTGGGCGAAACCGGTGCGATGGATACGGCCGTGGTCCTCCGTGCCGCCGGAAGCAAGCAGCAACTGCCGTATATCGGGGGCCAGATGCTCGCACACCGCGTCCAGCGCCTCGGCGAAAACCGGAAACTCCTCGTACAGTTCACGGGCCATGCCCGCCCACTGGGAGCCCTGACCCGTGAAGAGGAAAGCGGTGGTACGGGCGGGCCCGGCGAGCCCTGTGGTCAGTCCGGCCGCGGGCTCGCCCTCCGCGAGCGCGCCGAGACCGCGCAGCAGCCCCTTCGCACCGTCGGCGACGACTGCGGCGCGGTGCTCGAGCCCGGCCCGGGACAGGGCCAGGGTGCGCCCGATGTCCACGGGTTCGCAGTCGGGCGCCGCACGCAGGAAGGACTCCAGACGGCGGGCCTGCTCGCGCAGTGCGGCGGAGGACTTGGCGGACAGCATCCACGGCACGGCGGTAACAGGCCGCGAGGGGACGTCCTCAGTGGCGGCCGGGGTGTGCGACGCCTCCTCCAGGACTACATGCGCGTTGGTGCCGCTGATCCCGAAGGAGGACACACCGGCGCGCCGCGGCCGTCCCTCGGCGGTCGTCCACGGCCGCGCCTCGGTGAGCAGCCGTACGTTCCCCGAAGGCCAGTCGACATGCGGTGACGGCCGGTCGACGTTCAGCGTCGCCGGAAGTACCGCGTGGCGCATCGCCTGCACCAGCTTGATGACACCGGCTACACCCGCGGCGGCCTGGGTGTGGGCGACGTTGGACTTGACCGACCCCAGCCAAACGGGCCGCTCCGGGTCCCGGCCCTGCCCGTAGGTGGCGAGTATCGCCTCGGCCTCGATCGGGTCGCCGAGCGTGGTCCCCGTGCCATGGGCCTCGACGAGGTCGACCTCGTTCGCGGCCACCCGGCCGTTGGCGAGCGCCCGGCGGATCACCCGTTGCTGCGCCTGGCCGTTGGGGGCCGTGAGCCCGTTGGACGCGCCGTCCTGGTTGACTGCGCTGCCCCGGATCACGGCGAGCACCTGGTGGCCCGCCCGGCGTGCGTCCGAGAGCCGCTCGAGCAGCAGGACCCCCGCCCCTTCTCCGAAGGCGGTGCCGTCCGCCCCCTCGGCGAAGGCCTTCACCCGGCCGTCGGGTGCCAGACCCCGCTGCCTGCTGAAGGTGATCATGTCGTCCGGGGTTGCCATCACCGTGACACCGCCGGTGAGCGCGAGCCGCGATTCACCGGAGCGCAGGGAGCCGCAGGCCAGATGGAGGGCCACCAGGGAGGCGGAGCAAGCCGTGTCCACGGTGACGGCCGGCCCGCGCAGACCCAGGGTGTAGGCCACTCGGCCCGACATCACACTGCCCGATGTGGCGAAGCCGAGATAGCCCTCGTACTCGGATGCGGGCGCGGCGAGCGTGCTGTACGTCTGCCCCTTGGTGCCGACGAAGACGCCGGTCTCCGAGCCTGCGAGCCCGGCCGGATCGATACCCGCCCGCTCGAAGACCTCCCACGCGACCTCCAGCAGCAGCCGCTGCTGGGGATCCATCGCGGTCGCCTCACGGGGGGTGATGCCGAAGAACCCGGCGTCGAACGCCGACGGATCGGTCAGGAACCCGCCGCGCGAGGTGCAGCTGGTGCCGTGGTGGTCGGGGTCGGGGTCGAACAGGGTGTCCAGCGGCCAGCCCCGGTCAGCGGGGAAATCCGATGTGGCGTCCCGTCCCTCGGCGATCAGGTTCCACAGTTGCTCGGGCGACTCCACCCCGCCCGGGAAGCGGCAGGCCATGCCGATGATGGCGATCGGCTCGTCGTCGTTGCCGGACGGGACCGTACGGTCCGCCGTTGGCACCTCGACGGGGGTGCGGGTGCCGGATGTCCCCGTCAGCTCCGCGACAAGGCGGTCGGCGAATGCCGCGGGCGTCGGGTGGTCGAACACGACGGTCGCCGGGAGTCGTGTCCCGACCAGTGCGCACAGCCGCTGCCCGACCGCCACGACGGCCAGGGAGCCGAGCCCGAGATCGACGAACGGCCGTGTGGGCGCCACCTCTTCGGGGCCCGCGACGCCGAGGGACCGAGCCACCTCGGTGCGGACCAGGTCCAGGACGGTCCGGGTCCGCCCGGCCGCCGTCATGGCCATGAGCCGGTGCGCCCACTCGTCGGCGTCGCCTCCGCCCTCGCGACCGGAGTCCGTCTCCGTTCCGGGTGCGCCACCGGTGGCCACGCCGAGCAGCCGGGGGCCCGCCTCCGCCAGCAGATGCCGGGTGATCTTCCCGGATGCGGTCCGCGGCACGCGCTCGATCGCGTACACCTTCTCCGGCACCTTGAAGAAGGACAGAAGCCCACGGCAGTGCTCGATCAGCGCCTGAACGTCGATTCCTTCGGGGCCCGGCACCACATAGGCGACGGGCACCTCGCCGAGTGCCTCGTGGGGTTCCCCGCCCACCGCCGCGTCGGCCACGCCCGCCGCCGTGCGCACCACGTCCTCGATCTCCGCGGGGTGGATGTTCTCGCCACCCCGGATGATCAGTTCCTTGAGCCGGCCGGTCAGGGTCACATGCCCGAGGGCGTCCCGGCGCGCCAGGTCGCCCGTGCGGTACCACCCGTCCCGCAGCACCTCGGCGGTCGCGTCGGGTTGGCCGTGGTAGCCCCGCATCACGTTGGGGCCGCTGACCCAGACCTCGCCCTCGTCCCCGGTGGGCACATCGGCACCGGACTCGGTGTCCACCAGGCGCACGCTCACCCCCGGTACGGGAGGGCCGGCCGATCCGGCGACCCGGTCACCGGTCGGCCGGTTCGAGGTGATGGCGCCCGTCTCGCTCGATCCGTACTGGTCTACGAGCGGGACGCCGAACGCCTCCTCGAAACGGCTTCCCAAAGATGCGCCGCTGGCCGACCCGGCGACGAACCCGAGCCGCAGCGAGGGGAGTTCGGTGCGCTCCTCACGTGCACGGTCCAGCAGATAGTGGTATGTCGTCGGCACCCCGGCGAGGAAGGTCACACCGTCGTCGCGCAGCGCGTCCAGGACCTCACAGGGGGCGAAACCGTTCATGAGCCGGGCACCGGCGCCCACGGCCACGACCCCCATGACGCACAGGTTCTGCCCCAGACCGTGGAAGAGGGGCATCGGCCACAGCAGCCGGTCGTCCTGCGACATCCCGAGCACACCCACATGGCACGCCTCCACCAGCCACAGTGAGCTGCGCAGGGAGTAGAGCACGCCCTTGGGCCGGCCGGTGGTGCCCGAGGTGTAGAGCATCCAGGCCGGGGCGTCGAGCGGATTCTCCTCGGGCGCCGGCCCCTCGGGCTCGGCTGCGGCGAGCGTCTCGTACGCGGTGATACCGACGGGCGCGTCCTTTGGCGGCGGGACGTCGCCGGTGAGCACGATCGCCGGCCGGGAGTCGCCGGACGCGGACACCGCCCGCAGCAGCACGTCGAGCCGCGCCGGGTCGCACAGCACCACTGACGCCCCTGAGTCCCTTAGGAAATGGGCCAGTTCGGCGTCGGATGCCTGCGGATTGAGCGGCACGGTGACGCCGCCGGCCCGTATGACGGCGAGGCAACTCTCCACCGCCTCGACACTGTTGCCCATGAGGACGGCCGCGCGGCCGCCGTTCTCCAGCCCCAGGGCTGCCAGATGCCCGGCGAGCCGAGAGGTCCGCAGATCCAGTTCCCGGTAGCCGACGCCGCGCCCGGCGTCGGCGAAGGCCACCTTGTCCCCGATCCGGGCGGCATGTCCGCCCAGCAGTTCGGACAGCGGACGGATCAACGAAGGGGTCGTATCAGGAACCATGTCATCGCACCTCTCGGCTCTGTGCTCAGCGCTTGGTGGTCGGTTGCGGCCGTGCCGTCAGCGGACGGCCAGCACGGTCCTGGTCGGGCAGGAGAACTCCAGGGAACCGTCGGGGCCCGCGAGCACCCGCAGTGCCTCGCGCGCCTCGTCGGTCGCCTCGGCAACCCGCTCCGGGGGGACCAGGTCCCACTGCATGCGTGTGGTCACGGTCTTGGTCCAGGCCAGGTAGTCGTCGATGGTCTCGAAGCGGGAGTCCGCCGGGACATGGCGGATCCGCACATCGCTGAATCCGGCCTTGTGGAAGGCGGCGGCCGTGGACTCCTCGCTGACCAGGGGGCCACCGAGACCCAGGACCACCTGCCAGGGGTCGTCAACACCCTCGGGGAGGTACTTGGCCAGCACGCCCGCGAGGATCTCCGCGGACTCCCAGCCTGCGGCCAGCCTGCCGTTCTCGGTGGGGAAGGTGGTCGCGGCGAATCGGCCACCGGGGCGCAGGGCGGCAAGGGCGCAGGACAGGGCCTTCTCCGCATCCGGCAGCAGGAACAGGACCATACCGGCGCTCACCGCGTCGAAGGGCTCGTCGAAGGCGAAGCCCTGGGCGTTGCCCAGCTCGGCACGGGCCCGGCCCGAGAGCCCGCGGGTGGCGATGTCCGCCGCGCACGCGTCGACCATGCCCTGGGCCTGGTCGATGCCGAGGACGAAGCCGTCCGGGCCGACCTGGTGGGCGATGGGGAACAGGCAGGCGCCGCGTCCGCAGCCGATGTCGAGCACACGCGCTCCGGGCGAGAGCTCCAGCAGATCGGCGACCATCTTCCCGAGCGGATGGAAGATCATCTGACCCGCGGACTCGTACTGCTCGGCGGACTTGTCGTAGGCGTCCCTCACGAGGGAGGTGATGCGGATTTCCTCGGTCATGATGCGCTCTCTTCCTGAGTCAGCGAATTGTCGGACGTCGTCGGCCGCACGATGCAGCCGAGACGGAATTCGGCACAATGCGGCATGCCCGCGACGCGCCACCACAATTGATCGGCGGTCGGCAGCATTTCGGACACTACGACCTCACCCTCGGGAAGCCGTGCGATGTCGAGCACCGACAGCGGATCGGCGAAATCGACGTACAGCGGCTTGGGTTCGGCCGGATGCTTCACATACACATGGCGGGGAATTCCATGAGAAGCCCGAAGCCTCTGCACGGCCAGCCATTGCGTGACGGTGTCCCCGGCCCTTTCCGGAATGGCCAGGCGCCAGCGGGCACGCTGAAGGACGACACCGTCCACCACGATCCGGGGGGTGTACGCCCCGAGATCGACCGGCACCGGTACCAGCGCGGGCCGGGACACCGCCCGGTGCAGCGTGGACGACAGGTCGCCCGGGTAGAGCAGCCGCTTCTGCCCGTCGACCAGCACCGCGTCCGCCGTGGCGGGGACGACGGCGTCGGCGATCGGCACCACATCGGCACGGTCTTTGCCGGACAGGCCGCTCAGCTCGATGGCGACACCGGGCAGTTCGGGTGTCACATGCGCGCTGCGTCGACGCGAGACGATCGTCGCGGCCGTCCCGGACGGCACAGCCCGCGCCACCCGCTCGCGGAACCCGTCCCACAGGCCGTCCGGGTCGCTGTGCAGCGGCCGCTCCAGACCTCCGAAGATCGAGCTGCAATCGTCGTGCAGTTCCGAGAGCACCCAGGTGGCGGTAGCCGGGTCGGAGCCCGCCACCATCAGGTCCGGGCTCGGGAGGCACGCGTCCTCGCGACCGTAGGACACGGTGTCCCACAGCGGTGCCAGCGCCTCGTCCAGCTCGCTCCGGCTCAACTCGGCGACGGACGGACGGCCGTCGTCCGTACCCGCCTGCTCGACGGCCCGCTCGACCAGGCCGCGCAGCACCGAGTCCAGTCGATCACGGCGCGGCGAGCGGGCGGGGATCTCCCGTACGGCCAGCACGGCCAGCGGTGCGGGCGAGCCCTGGAGTTCGTCACGCAAGGCGTCGCGGGCGTCCTCCCTGGTCAGCAGCGCCGCGAGAAACGCGAGGGGGAACACCGCCTCGGTGACCTGCCGGATCCGGTCCACGACCGGCGCCCCGAAGCCGACCCGCTCGCTCAGCGGGCTCGACCTGTCCTCGTGGAACAGCTCGCGGTCGGCGTAGTGCCTGCCGCTGTCGCGCGACACCTGCCCGCCGCCCTGCTCACGGGCTGCCCGCGCGGCCGTGAGATGACCTGCCCGCTCGGGCCATGCCGCATCCGCGTACTTGTCGCGGGCCTCCGCGAGTTCGACGACCGCGGCCGTGGGGTGCTCGGCCGCCAGCCTGGTCAGCGCGTGCAGCTCGGTGGCCGGGAGGCGCCAAGGGGAGACGATCAGCGCCGGTCCGAGGGCTTTCACCAGCTTGGCGGCGTACGCGGCGTCCGCCGCTGCCCGCTCCGGGGGAAGGGCACCGGCCGCGGCGATGAGCGTGTCCAGACGGCATCCCGGTGCCGCTGCGGCGGCCTGCCACAGGGCCAGCGCGGGAGCGGCGACCTTGAATCTGCGGCCGTCGACAGCCCGTTCCAGCACCGGGTCCGGGCCCGGCCGGCGGAACAGGGGACTGGGCCAGACGTGCTGCCGCGTCAGCGGCACTTCTCGGGCGGCCCGCTCGCGCAGCTCCTCCACGAGCCAGGCGCTCGCCTCCACCACGACCTTCTCCCGGCCCGGCGCGCCGGCCAGCAGGGCCTCCTCCTGATCCGGCCGCAGTCGGCCGAACAGCACCGGGCCGAAGAACGAGACCGTCTCGCACTTGGTGGCGAACCGGCGCAGATAGCGGTGCAGGGTGTCGACCCGGCGGCGCAGGGCACGCGGCACCGCGCCCCCGTCCCGTGCCTCGGTCCAGCCCGGATGGGCCAGCGGCGCAGTCTCCAGCGCCGTGCGGTGGAACGACGGGTTGGACACGAACACGGCGTGCCCGAAGTCATCGCGGCCCGCGGCCTCCGCAGTGCGCAGCCGGGCCCGCAGCAGTGCCGTGTCCAGCTCGTCCCGGGCCGCCGTCAGCCGCTGGTCGAGTGCGGTGACCAGGGTGTTCCACCCAGGCGCCCAGTGCGACGCCCCAGTGGCCGTGAGGATCGACTCGCACCGTTCGTCCAGCGGTGCGGCCTCCTCCACCTGCCGACGGCAGCTCTGAAGGGCCCGCAGGGACCGCTGGCGCGGTTCGACGGTGCGCACGGCCTCACGCAGTTGCGGCCAGAGTTCGTCCAGGAAGTGCGCGCGCTCGGAGGCGATGGCGTCCTCGGCCGCCAGCACCTCGGCAGCGGTGGTGAGCAGCCCTTCGGAGGCGAGCCCGTCCAGGAGTCCGGCCGGGAAACCCGTCGCCCGCAGCAGCGACCAGGGCATTGTCTCGACGGAGAGTTCCCCGTTTCCCGCGCGCACGTTCCACGTCAGTGATGCCATGTCAATTCTCCAGACTGGTCTCGCTTTTCGTCCGCCGCTCCGGTAGGAAAGGGAGGGCTCAGGAAATGTTCGGCCGTCCAGTCGCCGACGCACCTGGTAATCCGGAGGGGAAAGTAAAGATGCGAATTTCGTCTCGGACGATGCACCACTGCCGAGAAAGCGTCGACCGCGCCGAGAAAAAGCTGATCGCTCTGTCGAGGAGTATTCACGCCGAGCCGGAGATCGGATTCCAGGAGCACCGGAGCGCGGCAAAGGTGAGCGGTCTGCTGCGGGACGAGGGATTCGAGATCGAGCCCGGAGCCGGGGGCCTGGAGACCGCGTTCACCGCCCGCTACGGCAGCGGCCCGCTCACGGTCGGGCTGTGCGCGGAGTACGACGCCCTGCCGGGCCTCGGCCACGCCTGCGGTCACAACATCATCGCCGCGTCGTCGGTGGGTGCTGCGCTGGCGCTGAGGGACGTGGCCGACGAACTCGGCATCACGGTCATGGTGCTGGGCACCCCGGCCGAGGAGATGGGCGGCGGCAAGATCACGATGCTGGAGGCCGGGGTCTTCGACGATGTATCGATGGCGATGCTCGTCCACCCGGCTCCCGAGGACAACTGCGCTCCCCGCCCCCTCGCACTGATCGAGCTCGAAGTCCGCTACACCGGAAAGGAGTCGCACTCCGCGCTCGCCCCCCACCTGGGGGTCAACGCGGCCGACGCGCTGACCGTGGCCGAGGTCGCCGTCGGCGTGGGCCGCCAGCACTTCGAGCCGAGGCAGCAGGTGCACGGCATCGTCACCCGGGGTGGCGATGTGCCCAATGTGGTGCCCGCGCGCACGAGGGCCCTCTACAACCTCCGCGCCGCCGACATGGAGTCCCTGGAACGCCTCGAAGCACGCATCAGGGCCTGCTTCGAGGGCGGAGCCGTCGCCACCGGCTGCACACACGAGGTCCTGTCCACGCCCGCGTACGCCGAACTTGCCCACGATCCCTTCCTGGTGGAGGCGTACCGTGCCGCGGCCACCGAGCTGGGCCGCCCCCTGGTGTCCCCGGAGGAGGAGCGCACGATGCCCACCGGGAGCACCGACATGGGCAATGTGAGCCGGGCCCTGCCCAGCGTGCACCCGAGCATCGGCATCGACAGCGGGGGTGCGGTCAACCACCAGCCGGAGTTCGCCGAGGCGTGCGTGACCCCGGCTGCCGACCGGGCGCTGCTCCATGGAGCCGTGGCGCTCGCCTGGACCGCGGCGCAGGCCGCCGAGGACGACCAGGCCCGGGAGCGCCTGCTGGCGGCCCACCGGGCCCGCCGCGCCGCGGCCCGCGCATCCGGCTGACGCCCGTCCGGCCGCTCCCGGCCGGGACGATGCCCCGGGCGCCCCGGCGGCGCCGCGGCCGGGGCGCCCCGGATTCCGCCCAGGGGCGGGACGTGCTGATGTCACGGAAGCCGCACCACCGTCTCGCCCTCGGCGGTGTCGATGTGCACCGCCGAGATCCGGGGGCCGGCGGCGGGGTCGACGACGACATCGAGGGCCGCGAGTCCGGGCCACCGGCCCGCCCAGTCCCGCACCTGCGCAGGACCCGTCTCAAGGCGCCGCAACGACCTCGGGCACACCCTGTGCCCCGCGGCCTTGAGATCGCCCGGCACCCGTGCCGCGCGAGCCTCCGCGTTGCCGTAGCTCAGGAAGAACGGAAGCACCCGGCTGCGCCAGGACAGGTCGAACGCCGCCTCGGCCCACGGCACACGCTGTCCGTCCGCGCGGACGGACTCGCCGCGGAAGAGATCCGGGTCCGCTCCCGTGACGGTCTCCACCTCGTGTGCGGTGGACTGGATGTCGTCGGTCATGACCGCCCAGTTGAGGAAGTCAGGTCCGTCCGCGGTCCGTTCCAGGAACAGGCGTCCGAAGTCGCTGCCCGCCAGCTTCTCCTCGTCATGGGTGACGAGGAGCTCCAAATACTGCACGTCGGGCGTGTCGAAGGGCACGACCCAGCTCGCCGTGCCGTCCGCGTTGGGACTGCCGTCGGTGATGCCGAACCCGTGCCGCTCCCACAGCAGTTCACGCAGCGGTTCGATGTTCCGCGCGCCCAGAATCACGTGGTCGATACGCATCAGACGGCACCGCCCAGCGCGTGCGAGGGGCACATGCTGTACGGCAGGGCCTCCCAGTCGTCCCCGACAAGACCGGCCGCCATGCCCTTTCCGGTGGCGCGTGCGGAGAGCAGCCCGTGCCCGGCATGGCCCGCCGAGAGGAAGATCCTCTCGTGTCCGGGCAGGGCGCCCGCCAGCGGCCGTCCGGTGCCGGACACGGGACGCAGCCCGGCCCGCAGCTCCACGGGCACCGACTCACCGAGCCCGGGCATGGCCGTGGTCGCGAACCTCAGCAACTGTGCGATGCCCTGGGTGGTGACATGCTCGGCGAATCCGGCGTCCTCCTCGGTGGCCCCGACGATCACATCGTCGCCGACCCCGGGCGCGAGGTAGTACGCGGAGGACAGGATGCAGTTCAGCTCCTCCTCGGTGCGCAGCACGGCCATCTGGCCGCGCTGCGGCCGCACTCCGGTCGCCTCGGCCAGGCCCTTGCCCGAGCTCCAGGCGCCGGCGGTGATCACCACCCGGTCAGCGCGGAGCGTCCCGTCAGCGGTGACGACGCAGCTGTACGTTCCCTCCTCGCGTACCTCCCGCACCGTGACGCCCTGCCGCCAGTCGACGCCCTGGGCGAGGCAGCGGCGCCGGACGGCGTCCAGATAGCGGCGGCCATCGATCATCAGCCCGTCCGGGTCGAGGAGGTAGCGCCTGCTGGAAGGCAGCTTGAGCCCGGGTGTGGCGTCCTTGAGCGCGTCGCCCTCCACCCAGGTGCCGACGCCGAGGCCGTCCAGCACTTCGCCGTACGTCTCCACATCCGTCTCACGCAGCGCGCGCAGGATGGGCCGGGCCACGCTGAACGCGCCGTACTCCGGTTCCAGCCGGGCGACATCGGCGTCCAGGTACCGCTTGGCGGTCCGCAGCCAGTCGTAGAACTCCCGGTCGACGAGGTAGCGCAGCGAGGGGACCGCCACTCCCGCCGCGCGGTTGGTGGCGTGCCCGGGCTCGTCGCCGGAGTCGAGTACGAGGACCGACGCCCCACTGGCGCTCAACTCCTCGGCGAGGCAGGCGCCGACTATTCCTCCGCCGATGAGCGTGAAGTCAGGGGGTGATGACGGTGACGACGGCATGTCCTGCACCTTCCATGTCGGCCGCGCTGGCGAGTACCAGCGAGCGGGTGGTCACGTCGCTGTCGCTGTGGACAGCCGTGGGTGGGCCGGCCAGGCCGCGGGCCTGGCGCAGCAGATGGATGGGTTTGCCCCCGAGGACGACGCGGAACCAGTTGCCCGGCCGGTCCGCGGTCCTGACCAGGCACTGGAGACGGACGGTGCCGTCGCCGTGGTAGCGCTGGAGGCCCTCCACACAGCAGACGAGTTCCATCGCGTCCGGGGGGACCTCGGTGTCCGGCCCGGTGAGTTGGAGGCGGGCCAGCTGCGGCGGGACGAAGGCATTGGTGTCGTGGTCCCAGACGGCCCGTCCGAGCGGGATTCCTTCACCGAGCGGGGATGCCGGTGACGGCGGGCAGATCCTGCCGACGTCCACGAGGGTGGTGGGTTGCGCCGGATCGCCCCGGTCGTCCCGTCCCGACCCGTACGGCGCCGGCGGAAGATCGCGCAGCGTCAGCGGCGGCAGTACACGCCGCCCCGCCAGCCGCCGCGCGGTCGCACGCCCTGTGCGCGAGGTCAGTGAGAAGGCGGTACCGGCGACGAGCACGGCCGCGAGCGAGGGCCGGAGCACCAGCGGCCGCTCGCGCCAGTCGTCCGGCGGGGCGGCGGAACCGAACGGCTCCGGGAAAGCCCCGAATTCGTCCCAGGGGAGTGCCTCCACCAGGGCGGCCGGATCCCCGGGGCCGCTCGTCCCGAGGAGCACAGGGCCGCCGGGTGTCTCCACGCGGGCCAGCAGCTCGGCCCGTCTCGACACCAGCAGACCGTCGGCGTCGCGCCATTCGTGGACCTGGGCCACCGCGCTCTGGAGACCGGCGACGGCGGATGCCGCGCGGTCGGCCGCCTCGGTGAGCAGCAGGCCGGCCTCCTTGCCCGCTTCCTGGTCAGGGGGCCCGGCAAGGCGCCGGGAGCCGGTGACCCGGCCTGCGGCGTCACGTTCGAAGCGCAGGGTGTCGAGCGACACGCTGAGCCGGGGCGCACCATGGGTGGGCGTCAGGATTCCGGAGGCACGAACCCGCGTCTCAGACATGGGACACCGCCCGCAGACCGACGAGCCCGGCCGGAAGCCGCAACCCGGCATTGGCGAACGACACGAGCACCGGATACTGCCCCAGCTTGCCGCAGCCTCCGGTGGCCCGCAGATAGGCGGCCACCCGGTGCTCGTAGGGCCGCAGTCCGGCGAGCACACGCGCCCCGTCACCGGTCACCGTCAGCGGACCGAGCCGGGCAGTGCTGCCGTCGGCGCGGTGCAGCACGGAGAAGGGGGAGTTGAAGACGAACGCGCCCGTTGCGATGTTCATCATGCCCAGCCGCAGCCCGTACGGCGCGATCCAGTCCCCCGTGGGCGGCTCCGGAGCGGTGCCGGGCTCGATCAGGGCAGCGGTGTGGGTCATCCGGGGGATCGCCGGATGCCGGTAGCTCTGCCTGCGTCCGTGTCCCGATCCGGGTCCGCCCCCGAGCCGGGACGCGAGCGCCCGGTCGGTCATCGGCTGCCCCACGGTGCCCCGGTCGATCAGCCGGAGCGTGCGGCACGCGGTTCCCTCGTCGTCGAACGGACTGCGGTAGCCCCACCCGTCGTGCGCACCGCCGTCGAGCACCGACAGCCATTCGGGCGCCACCCGCTGCCCGGACCGCGCCCCGAGATAGCTGGTTTTGGAGGCCACCACATCGGCTTCCATCGGATGGCCGACGATCTCATGAAAGAACGCCCCGGCGAGACCGGGGAGCAGCACCAGGTCGGCACCGTCCGGGAGTTCGGTCGCGAGCGGCAGCGCGAGGCGATCGCGTATCGCGTCGGCCGTACGCACGGCCGCGTCCCTCAGCCCGTCCGGGTCGGACCCCGGGCGGGCACACAACAGCGACCGGGAGTGGACGGTGCCGTCGGCGCCGGTCAATCTCGTCTCCAGGCTCGTGACGATGCGCTCCGTGGTGCCGACGCGTTCCGCGCTGCCCGCGGCGACATGCTGCTGGACCACACCGAGCGTCAGCTCCGCGCCCGTATCGGCGGCGATCCGGGCCAGTTCGGCACGCAACTCAGGGGTCAGCTCGAACAGGGGCCGTTCCTGGACCTCGCGCAGTGCCTCGGCGGCCTCGGCCGCCACCCCGGCCGCACCGGAGGTCAGCAGGTCGTCGCCGTCCGCGAAGCGGTGCTCGGTGAATCCCTGGCCGAGATGCCGCTCGACACTCATCCCGCGCACCGAGGACTGTTCGGTGGTGGTGCCGCCGTCCGGCAGCACATCGGCACGCAGCCGCAGTGAGTGCTCGGCGAAGAGCGTGGTGTCCCTCATACGGTGCTGCTCCCGTCGGTGCTCCTGCCGATGATCTGGACCCGCAACTCGCTGGTGTAGCGCCGCCCTTCGGCATCGCGCAGCCACAGCTCGTCGGGGCCGGGCGCCATGCGCTCCACACCCAACTGATCGGCGCCGCGTGCCACATGGCTGATCAGGTCCGCCGCGAGCGGCGACGCCAGGTCGATCAGATACGGCTTTCGCTCGTGGGCGCTGCGGCAGAAGACGAACCGCTTCCCCGTGTCGCGTGCCAGCCTGCGCAGCGCAAGGAACCGGGCGGACGGCTCCGGTGCCGCGAGCGCCGCCGCAGGCACCTGCCACCGTGAGCGCTGCAGGACGACCGATCCCAGGGCGACTTCGGGCTGCGCACCCTCGGTGGTGAACGTGGGGTGGAGCACCTGCGGGTGGGAAAGCGCCGCGATCGGGGCGTACTTGACGAAGTCGCTCAGCGGGACGTAGGCGCTGACCGGCCGGTCATCCGGATCGTGCAGAGTGACCGCGTCCGGCCCGATGCGGACCGTGAGGTCCTCCGGCTTCAGCAGGTCCGGCTGCCCGTGGTCGGTCCAGGTCAGCGGGCGCATCGCGACCTCACGGCCGGGGAAGCGGTAGTAGCCCTTGTTGCGGCGCCCGAAGTCGAGGCCGACGACGGCGCCGTCCTGCTGCGCCGTCCACGCGGCGGCATCGGCGCCCAGCCCGGCCGGATCCGGGTGCATCGTACCCAGCCAGCTGCGGACGAGCAGATGATGGTGGGCGCGGGAGAGTACGAGCGGGGCGCCATCGAGCGCGGAGGCGTCCGGCGCGGCGGGGCAGAGATCGACGACCGCGTACCGGTCGCCGTCCAGCGCCTTGGCCTCGCCCGTCAGCCGCTCGACCTCGGCCCGCCAGCCGGCGCCGGGGTAGCTGGGCGCGTGCGCAGCCTGGAAGGTGCTGGTCGAGTCCGACCTGCTGACGGCCGCGCGGGTCGCGTACGTGAGGAGGTCCATCTCGACAACCGGTCCGCCCGGTCCGTCGTGGCCGTCCGTGAACGCGTCACGGACCGCGTCCTGTGCCGCGGTCTGGGTGGCCTGTCCGTGCGCCGCGCACACCTCCATCACGGGCGCCAGCCGCTCCTCCCAACCACGGACCAGTTCGGTGCCGAGGGTGAGGGCGAAGGGCGATGCGCACTCCTCGAAGAACACGGCACGGTCGGCATACGCCGCACCGGCACCTCTACGGGCCGGCTTGCCGGTGAACTCGGTGAACCGGTCCTCCAGGGCGGCGACCGTCGCCGCCTTGCGGTCGAGGGGCTGCTCCGCCAAGTCGCCGATGAGGGCGGAGAGTTCACCGATCCGGTCGAGCCATAGCCCGCGTGCCGGTGAGGCGGGCAGCGCGGAGAGCTGTTCGCTCAGGGTCGTGAGCGGCTCCAGGTCGTAGTCGCCGCCGCCCAGGCCGATGGTGACAGCCTCCTCGGCCACCAGCCGCATCAGCGTCCGGGCGACCTCGCGGGCCGGTTGCCCCGCCGCGCGCACCAGGTCGCGGAACACGGTCCCGTCCGGGGCCACCAGGGAAAGCAGCGGCTCCTGCGCTGCGTCCCCCCGGCCGGTGGAGTGGAACGCCAGATGCGGAAGGATCTTGGGGTCCTTGGCGACGGCCATGGTCAGTGCACGCGCCGCCCAGTGCGAGAAGAAGACCCTGCGGGCACCAGGCACGTCGTGGCGCAGTGCGGCCCCGTCACCGTCGCCGACCGTGCCGTAGGCCATGGGCCCGAAGAAGCTCACGGTCTCGTTCTTCGCGCAGAACCGCTGCACATACGTGTACATCTGGCGGCGCACCCTGCGCCAGCGGGAGGTCAGCGGACCGTCGTGCGCCAGGAGCGGGAGCAGCATGTTGCGGTGCGCGTCCGGGTTGGACAGGAACACCGCCTCGGAAACCCGCGGGTCCGCCAGCAGATCCCGCAGCCGCTTGCCGGCCTCCTCGTCGGCCTGCTGATGGGCGTGCGCGTAGCGCTGCCATGCGTCACCCCAGGCGCGTACCGACTGCTTCCAGTCCTTGTCGCCCGACTTCGGCAGCTGCCGCACACGTCCACGCAGTACGTCGGACCGCACGGCCTCGGCGCGGGACCCGCTGAACTGCCTCTCCACGAGCTCCAGCACGGTCTGCTCACGGTCGAGCAGTTCGTCCGCCAGTTCCAGCAGGGAGCTGGGCGCGCCCAGCTCCTCCAGCCAGTCGAACGGCATCCCCGCATGGCGCAGGATGAACTCCCGCCCGATGCACCACTGTCGGCTCACTGGCCCCTCCGCATCACTCCGGCTCTCACCAGCCGGCCGGTCAGTTTCGTACGGACCGCATCGCTGATCCGGTCCAGGACGGCGGTATCGCCGGACGAGAGCCGCTCCACGACCGGCGTCAGCTTCGGGTGCAGCCGGAACGCGCCTCCCGTCCGCAGATTCACCACGAATGAACCCGGTCCCTGGCCGTCCGGGCCCGGCCCCTCCTCGGCCACGACGGCGGCCGACGGCTCCCACAGAGGAGGCTCGGGACGGGACCGGGCAGCCCCCGGGGCGAGGACGCAGCACGCGAAACGGCCCGGGTACAGGTCGGCCACGGCGCCGAGTTCGGCGTTGAGGGCGCTGATCGCGGCGGTGCGTGCCGATGCGTCGAGCGTCCCGGGTGCGCCGAACCGGTCCCAGCGCGGCAGATCATGGTCCGGCGACGTGTGCCGGACCAGCGGTACGCCGGCCCAGGTGCCCGGTGCCCGGCCGCCACGGTCCGTGGACAGCCGGAACGGGCTGAGGCCCGCGAGCCGGGGCCCCGGCCCGTACAGCAGGCTCCGGGCGGTGGCCCCGGTCTCGTCGGCGCTCACCCCCGGTGCCCCGATGAGCAGTTCGACGGCGAGCGGCGTCTTGCCCGCCAGGTCCAGGACGGGCCGCAGATCGGTACGGTTACCGTCCGCCCCCGTCACCTCGGCCCAGGATGTCAGCTGTGCCGCGGTCAGCGCCGCGCCGCGGCACTCGTGCCATGCTTCGCCGGGCAGTGCCGCCGCTTCCCCGGGGGCGAGCCAGCCCGCCCAGGGGACACCGGCCCGCCAGTCGGCGGCGCGGCGGACCCAGTGGACCGGCGTGCCGTCCCCCGACCACTCCTTGCGCAGCCGCCATGAAGGAGCCCAGTCGTCGAAGCCGGCGGCTGCGGAGAACGGCGCCAGCGCGCCCAGCGCCTCGCGGTGCGCGGCCGCGAAACGCCCGCACAGCACGACCCGTCCGGGTCCGAGAGCTTCCATGAGCGCGGCGGCGGCCGGGAGCTGCTGATCGATCTCGACCACCAGGTGCACACGCCCGTCCGGCGCGGCGGCACACGCCCAGGCGGTCTCGGGGCCCAGCAACTCGGTGCGCCGGGCCGCCCGGACCACATCGGCCCCGGACTCGGTGGTGCCGTCGACGAGCTCCACGTCATCCGCCGCCAGCCGCAGCGCCGGGTCGTCCTCGCCCGCGAGCCGCAGTGCCATACCCATGGCGCGCAGCCGTCCCGCGTCATGGCTCCCCCGGGCGGTGATCCGGGCCGCGGCCCGTGCGAACAGCGCCTTGGTGAGGGTCTCGGCGGCATCACCCCCGCCGCGCCGGCCGAGCGCGTAGGCGTCGGCCAGGGCGCCGAGGGCCTCGGCGCCCGTGAGCCGTGCGATGAAGTGCGCGTTCACATCGAGCAGTTCGCCGTCCGCTCCGAGGTCCGGTTCCAGACTCGGATCGAACAGCGGCGGGATCACCACCTGGCGCATCACCGCTCACCCCCGCCCCGCAGATACACACAGCGCAGCTCCGAGGCGAAGCGCAGGTCCCCGTCGCGGAGCCAGGCGTCGTCCGGCGCAGGCAGCGCCTCGGAGACCACAAGCTGCTCCGCCGTGCCCGCCAGCCGGGCCAGGCCCTTGAGCAGCTCGGGGCTCGCGGTGTCCACGTACACCGGTTTGCGTTCGGCCGGTGACTTCACGAAGAAGCGGCGCGGCAGTCCCCTCTCGCGCACCAGGCGGGCCGACTCCAGCAGCCGTTCGGCCTCCTGCCGACTGCTGTGCGCCTCAAGCGCCTCGGCACTCGGCAGCGCCCAGCGCCGCCTGGAGAACACCACATTGCCCCAACGCAGCCGCGGCACATGCGGCAGGTCCGGCAGCACCGGGCGGCGGATCCGCGGCAGCGCCAGCGCGGTGTGCACGGCGGTGTCGAGCTCGCCGTTGTGGAAGAGGAGGCTTTGGCCCGGATGAGCCTCGCTGCGCAGCACGACCTGTTCGCCGTCGCTGTCCAGCCACAGCTGGTCCAGGCCGACTCGCTCCCGGCCCGCAAAGGCCGTGCCGCCCAGTTCGAGCACCACACCGGGGAACTCGAGCGGCGGCAGCCCGGTCGTACGGCGCGAGATCACATTGACGGCGATCTGGTCGCCGAGTGCCCGGCGCACCGCGGCGTCCCGCTCGGCCAGCAGTTCTGCGGAGTCCGGATGGAACTGCAACGCCCAGGGGGTGAGCAGCGCCGCGTCGTGGATGTCACCGAGCACGAGCGGGGTCGATCCCGGCCGGTATCCGGCCAGATCGCGTGCGGCGATCAGGACGTCGATGGAGCACAGCACCGGGGCGGAGGGCACCGGTGGTGCGGCCAGCAGCCCCGCCACGTCGAGTTCGGCCCGGTCCTCTCCTCCGGCGGCGATGACCCTTCCCAGCTCGGCGCCGAGTGCCCCGCCCGTTTCGATGGCGAGGTCCGCGCAGTCGCGCAGGGCCCGTATCAGCGGGATCCTGCCCGGTCCCAGCCGGGCCGCGACCGCCCGGTTGGTACACAAGCGCGTCATGTCGGCCTCGTGGGCCAGCAGATCCAGCACAGGTGCGACGGCGTCGCACATATCGCGGGCCAGCGTTCCGCGGACCTCCAGTCCGGCCGTGCCGACCGCGGCCTCGTGGATGATGACCCGGTCGTTGTAGAAACGGCCGCGTTCCGCCGAACGGTCGGTGACGGGCAGCAGCGACTCCAGTTCGGCCTGGATGGTCAGCTTCCGCTCGGGCGGCGCCCACGGGTAGCCGTCGAGCAGTTCGAGCATGTTCACCAGCAGCGCCCGCACCCCGGCGGCGCGGCCGGCCGTCTCGGTGTCCGATGCGTCGATACGTTCGAGGGTCCAGCGCAGCGGGTCGACCACGGTGGCCGGCGGGCACAGCGTGTGCGTCAGCGTCCCCTTCGCCACGGCCGCGGCGAACGCCTCCACCGCCTCCCGAGCGCCGGCACCGGCCCCGGCGGCGACCTCGGCCACCGTGCGTGCACCGTCGGCCTCCCGGAGCAGCACGGCGTCGATGCCCGTTCCCCGGGGCGTCCGAGTCATGGTCTTGCGCACCGGTATCAGCCGCTCGGCCAGCGCCTCGTCGCCCAGCAGCAGCGCCTGTACGGCGTCGTTGACACGGGCTGCGGTGTGCGCCTGGCGGACACTGATCGCCGCGTAGCCTTCCCACCCCAGCGCCGTCGGAGCATGGGAACCAGGGCTGAGCCGACCGTAGTTGATGGGCCCGAAGAAGCTCATCGTCTCGCTCTTGGACGCGAGCCGCTGCGCGTAGGAGGCTAGTTGGCGCCGGATCCGGCCGCCCGTCGCACCACGAGCGAGATCGCGGTGGACCGCAGGCGACGAGCAGACGATGGCGTCGTTGACGCGCGGATCGGTACGGATGGCGGACAGCGCCTCGTCGACCGCCGCCGCGTCGGCCTCTACGGTGGCGGTGAGCCGCTCGCGCGCCGCGGTCACCTTCTCGGCCGTGGCGTTCCACTCGTCCAGCCAGTCGCCGGGGAAAGTGTCGGAAGAGGGCAGGGGCCGCAGACCGCGTAACTTGCTCTGCTGGCCCCGGGACAGGCGCCCCGACGGATGCAGCCGTGACGCCACATCGGCCGCCTGCGCCTCAAGGGCGAACAGCTCCTCGATGAGCAGGCGGGTCCGCCCGTAGGCCAGTTGTTCGACCATCTGCCAGGGGAACCCGGCACTGCGCAGGACGACCGTGGGCAGCAACTCCCAGCCATGCCGCGCCGACGCCGACTCGTGGGGATGCTCTGTGGGTTGGGCGATCACGACGACACCCTCTTCATGGCGATCCGGAACTCCGAGGTCACAAGCGCCCCGCCGTGGCGCAGCCACAGCGCGTCCGGCGCCGGTCTCATCTCGGCCAGGGACATGGTCGGGCTGTCACCGGCCAGCACCATCGCCACCAGCGCGTCGACGGCCAGCGGGTTGTCCAGATCGATCCCGACCGGCTTCGGTTCGTGCGCCAGGGAGGCGAAGCAGAACCGGGGCAGGCCGCGCCGTGCCCGCAGGGACTGTACGGCGAGGAAGGCGGCGCCCAGGTCCCGCCCCGCGTCGACACCGAGGTCGGCCCGGTCGAACCACCAGCGCGCCCGCTGCACGAGCAGGTCGCCGACCATGATCCTCGGCGCGAAGTCCCCGAACCGCACCAGCGGCAGCCCCACACCGGGAGCGGCGAAAGCCCGCAGGTGGACATGGTCGTCCTCGCCCGCGTACAGGGTCAGCTCACCGTCGGGCGTGCGCAGCCGGGGTGTGCCGTCCACGAGGGCGACCGTCAGATCGGTGAGCGGCACGGTCCGCTCCCGGTCGTCGGTGGCCACCGAGGTGATCTCGACGAAGCGTCCCGGGAACCAGTCCGCGACCAGGCCCTTATGACGCCTGCGGCGAATCACCGTGGCCAGCCGCTCGGGGCCGCCCCAGGGCTCGAGTCCCGCCGCGAAGTCGCCCAGCATCCGGTCCTGTTCATCACTGAACAGCCCCTGCGAGCCCCAGGCGAAGACATAGGGGTGCAGCTCGCCGAGCACCAGCAGCTCGCTGTCGCCGTCCCGGCTCTCCAGCATCAGATCCGGGCTGACGAAACGGTGCCTGCCCGACTCGGGCGCGAATGCCGCCAGTTCGGCGGGGGTGAGCCGGGCCTCCTGCCCCTGTACCGCGGCTTCCACCAGCTCCGCGTAGTCCCGCTTGAACGCGATGAGCGGCTTTGCCAGGGCGTCGAGCCCACCCGCCTCGACCGATGCGTGCACTCGGCGGATCAGCGCGTCGTACGGCATCGTCTCGGTGTCCGCCGCCCGCATGATCCCCGTGCACAGCTCGGCCGCCGCACGCTGCTGGAGTTCGCCGTAGCGGGCGGCCACGTCCAGCACCGGGCCGAGCTCCGACTCCCAGCGCCGGGCCACGTCGCCGCCGACCACCACCGGGCTCTGGTCGCCCTTGGCGTCCAGGGACACCACGAGCCGGTCGGCGTACATCCGTCCGCCGGCGCGGCGTGCGTCGACCTCGGTGAGCCTGGTGAAGCACTCCTCCACCCGTTCCAGCGCGGCAGCCCTGACACGGTGGCCCTCGGCCGCCGCGTAGGCGTCGGCCAGATCGCGCAGTTCGCGCAGCCGGACGGGCCAGCCAGTGCCGTCCGCGTAGCGGTCGGCCCAGGAGATCAGCCAGTCCAGGGGGCGGGCCGCGGTGGACGGCGGCTCGGGCCAGAGCCGCACCGCCCCGGCCTGCCGCAGCCGGTCCAGCACACGGCGCGCCTCCGCGAGGCCGACCCCCGCCAGCGCCGCCAGTTCGGTGGCCGAACGCCGGCCGTCCACGGCTTCGGCGAGCTTCCACCGTACGCCCGACAGACCGACCCGGCGGCCGTCGGCGGACTGGATCGTCCCCGAACCCGGCGTTGCGCCCGGTGTCCTGTGGCAGGACGGCAGCCAGGCCACTGGCGGACGGTCCCGCACATCCGGGTCCGTGCCGACGAGCCTGGCAAGCTCGCACACAGCCCAGAACGCTGTCTGCGCCTCCAGGACGTGGTAACCGGAGTCCGTCTCAGGACCCGGGGTGATCCCCTCGGCCGTACGGTCGATCCTGCCGTGCACCAGCGGCCCGAAGTAGCTGGTGGTCTCGTTCTTCGCGCCGAGCCGCTGGCCGTAGAGGTAGACCCGACGGTAGAACGACCGGTCCTTGGCGCGATTGCGTCCCGCCGCGGTGTCCCGTTGCTCCCAGCCGTCGTTCCAGCGCACCACCTCGGTGTGGAAGGACGGCGACAGCTGGAGCAGGGCGTCGCACACCCTCTCGTCGCGGAGCAGGTCGCGGACCCGGGCCGGCCGCCGCAGCACCTCCTCACCGAGGGCCGCGGTCAGCCGCCCGGCCGCTTCCTGCCGCGCAGAGTGTGCCGCGCGATAGTCGGCGACCGCCGAGGCGACGGCGCCGTCCTGCGGGTCCTGTTCCACGAGCAGTCTGCGGCCCACCCGGCTGCGCAGCTTCGACAGTTCGCGCAGCTCGGCGCGGTCCGTCTCACGGTCGGCACGCGCGACGGACTTGGCGATCGCCTCCTGGAGCCGGGCGCGGCTCTGCTCGAACCGCGCCACCGCCTCCCGGTAGTCCGCCGCCGCGGCACTCGTCGGCCCGTCGCCGAGGGCGGTCAGCAGGTCGCTGCCGAAGCCCGCCCTCCTCAGCAGCAGCCGGGGATACAGCTGCCACTCCGCCCGACTTCCAGTCGCATCGTCCGCCATGGCCTCAGTCCTGGAAGTTGATCAGGTCGAATGGACGGTTGAGCTTGGTACGCGGCTTGGGCAGGAGCCCTTGCAGCTCACCGCCTTCGGCGACGGCCTTGGCGAGGGCGTCGGCATCGCCGGGACGGGTGAGGCTCAGCGCCGCCGTCGCACCCACCGAGTCGGCTGCGGTCGTGGAACCGGTCGTCATCACCCGACCCGCCTGGGCCAGTGCGATGCGATACGGATCGCCCAGCAGCCGCGCGGCGGACTCGGCGCGCTCGTACTGCTCGGCGCCCGCCTTCGCGTCACCGCCCGTGGTGTGCAGCATGCCCAGTTCGAGACGCACCTCGGTCTCGTGGAAGAGGTCACCCAGCTCGGCCGCGTTCGCGAGCGTGATGTCCAGGTCCTCCACAGCGGCGTCCCGCTCGCCGACGAGCAGCCGCAGCCCGGCGCTTCGGTAGGCGTGGTGCTTGCGGAAGCCCGCGTTCGACGAACCTGCGGCCTGCTTGAACTTCTCCCAGGTCGCGAGCGCCGAGCCGTGCTTGCCCGCCTTCTCCTGGAGCACGCTGATGTTGGAGTACAGGTTGATCCGCAGATGGGCGGCGCTGGCGTCGGTCAGCCCGGCCATGCAGGCCAACGCCTGCTTTTCGTGCTCGAAGGCCGCCCCGAGGCGCCGTTCGGAGAACAGGGTCAGCCCGCGCAGGTTGTGGAGCCAGCCGCGCTCGCGGCGCACGCTCTCCGCCTCGTCCGGCCGCTCCTTGACGACCTCGAAGCCCTGCTCCACCTCGGCGACGGCCTCCGCCAGCCGGTTCTTGCGCTTGGAAAGTGTGAGTGCGGAGTACAGGTGCGACTGGGCACGCAGCTCCGGGGAAAGGCCGTCGGCGTCCTCCCGGATGGCACGGAAGCAGGCGACGGCCGTGTCCTGGTCGCCGCGGAAACCGGCCTGGATGCCGAGCACCTTGAGCAGGAAGCCTCGCACATCGGCGGTGCCCCGCAGGATCGCCGTCTCGAACTCGATGGCGTGGACGAGCTCTTCCTCACGCTCCGCCTTTGCCAGCAGCCCGGGAACGTCGGACTCGGGGATTCGGGAGAGCAGCCCGATCGCCTCGCCGGCGACAGAGGCCATGCCCTCCCAGTTCGCGGAGAAGAACGCCCTGCGGCAGTAGGCCAGTGCGGCGGCCACCCGGTCGACGGCAACACTCTCGGTGTCCCTCGCCCGCAGATAGAGCTCGCCTTCCTCGGACACGGGCACGAAGCCGGTGTCACGAGCCGTGCCCAGGTCGACGACGAGGTCGTCCTCGGTGACCCGCAGCCCCATGCGGCGCAGGCAGCGCACTCGCTCCCGGCGGTAGTCGGCATACCGGCCGATCGGTTCGCGCACTGACGTGGGCGCGTCCAGCAGCAGTTCGGCGCCTTCGACGACCTGAGCGTGCTCGATGGCCCGCATGAAGCCACGCAGCGAGGACAGATCGGTGCCACCCATCCCGCTGACCAGCAGGGGCCTGCCCAGTTGCGCGGTGCCCGCGCAGAGGGCGGCGGCGGCCACCGTCAGCACCCGGTAGACCTGCTCGCTTTCCCGGTGCAGACGCCGCTCGGAGGGCGCGAGCGCGATCTCCTCCAGCGGTGCGGTGCCGGGAGCGGTCTCGGCGGGGAAGAGCTCAGCCCATTCCGACGGATGGCTGGTGGCAAGACCGGCGAAGTCGGCACCCTCGGCACGCAGGGCGTCGATGCTCGCCCGCAGACCCGTGTACGAGGCGGCAGGACCGGTGTTGACGTCGACCCGGACGGAGCTGCCGGAGGTGCGGCCCGATTCGGCCGCCCGCGTCACCATCGCGAGAGCTCGGTGACGGCGAGGGCGAGCGGGGCGATCTTGTTCTCGACCTCGTCGAGGTCGAAGTCGACGTCGTCCAGGTCGTCGAGCGCCTCGAGTTCGGTGTCCTCGGAGGCCTCCGCCTGCGGGGCCTGTGCATCCTGCTCAGCGGCGGACGCGGGGGCCTTTTCGGTCCCCTGGACGACTTCCTGGGTGTCGGCGGTCGTTTCCGAACCGGGCGATGTGGACTTCGTGGTGTCTTCCATGGCGTGCTCCATCCGGGATCACGGTCGGACATGGGCATACGGACGCGGGCGGTCCGGGAGCAGGGCAGCCCGAACCAGACGGTCCGCGGGATCATGAGGAAACCGGGGGAAATCTGGGGAAAACGAGCGAAAGTGAGAAGTCGTGGGGGGACAGATGTACGGGCATTACGAGGGAGGCGGCGGCCGGGCAGGGCCGGACCCGCGCGTGGACCGGGGTTCGGGGCTCGGGCGGGGATTTCTCAGCCGACCGGCGTGCCCATCCGGGCGAACTCGACCACTTGCCGGCCGACGGTCGCCAGTTGTGCCGCGAGGTGTGGATCGGTGCTGCTGCCATCGGGCGCCAGGGTGACACGCTCCGTGCTGACGGTCACTCCCAGCGGAGTGGGCCAGCCCCTGAGGGCGTGCACCACCGAGCGGAGACCCGCCAGCGCCGAAGCCGCCTGCGTCCCACGCGCGGTGACGACACAAGCGACAGCACGGCCGTGCAGATAGGGACGCCTGTCCTCGCGCAGGTCCTCCATGTAGTCGAGGGCGTTCTTCACAAGCCCGGAGACGCCCCCGTGGTAGGCAGGCGTGCCGATGACCAGGCCGTCGGCGAGGGTGACGGCCTCGATCAGCCGTTGGGCCGCCGGGGTGCGCAGTTGCTCCCCGGGGGCGTACAGCGGCAGTTGCAGGTCCTCGGCACCGAGCAGCAAGGTCCGGGCCCCCGCTGACGCGGAGGCCGCGAGAACCGCCCGGACCGCCCGTTCCGTGGAGGAACCCGGGCGGACGGTGCCACCGATGCCGACGATCAGCGGTCTGGCATCGGCCGAGGGACCTACGTCGAGATTCTCCGAGGAGGGACCGGAACCCGGTTCCGTCTCCAGCACGATCACACCAACCTCCTTGGCCGGTCGCGGGAATCCCGAGTCTAGGAAGGCCGGTTACGAAATGGTTACGCGGTGGCCAGAGGGTCGGTCTGGTACCCGGGCGGCACGTTGTTGACGCGTAGAACCCGCTCGAAGAGCCGCTGTGTATCAGGGCTGATATCAATGTCCAGGCCGCCCGACATCCGGTCGCTGCACAGTTTGAACCAGGACTTGGCCTGACCCAACTGACCCAGCTCTCCGTGGACCTGGATCAGGGTCCGGTAGACATCCTCCTGATACGGATCAATGTCCAGTGAGCGCCGGCACACATCGATGACCTCATGCAACTCGCCCCGGTCCAGGGCTTCCTGGAGGAGATAGGCCGCCGCTCCCAGGGCGAGGGACCGCACCCAGTCCTGCTGCTCCCTGACCCAGTCGGCGGTCTCGCCCGGCAGGAAGTTCCCGACGTGGAGCTCCAGGGCGCGCCGGTAGTGCTCCGCAGCCGTCCGCCGGTCCCCGCGGGCCGCCGTCCTGTGGCCTTCGCAGCACAGCCGCTCGAACACCTCGAAGTCCAGCCAGGCGTCGTGGACCTTGAGGGTGTACCCGTACTCGTTGAAGCTGATCTCTGCGGCCGGCTGCTGTCCCGCGGGTTGCTCACCGCTGAGGATCTGCTGCACCGCGTGCTTCGCGACCTTGAGGGAGCTTGAGCTCGCGGACCGAGTGCGGTCGGGCCACAGTGCGGCGTGCAGTTCGTCGCGGTCGACCGTGCGGCCCCGGTTGATGAGAAGGTAGAGGAACAGTTCCCGCGCCTTTCCGGCCCGCCACCGTCTGACCGGGTGCCCCATTAATTCCAGTGAAAAGCCACCAAGACAGCGTACGACGACACGCTCGGATATCTTGGGCATGCTGAAGTCCCTCTTCCTTCGTGCGGATAAACTCGTGAGTAGTCAATACCGTTGCCTCTGACGGAAGGCCGCACACCGACACGGCCAAAATCGGTTGTGAGGGTATTCCCTGAATTGTTGCTCACTCAGTTCCTTCACAACAAGACGCCACGGCAACCGGCTCATCGATGAGGAAAAATATGGCCGGTAAGCGTCGCGGAAGAAACAGTTCCGCCGGAAAGAAGTGGCGAAAAGAAAGAACGCGACGAACGCAATGAACACAAGGTTGACCTGCGGGGGCTGGCGGCGCACAATCACCCGGTCACGTCAGCCCTTGAGGTCGGGCCAGGATTCTCCTTGTGTGGGACCTTGTGCGTCTTCGGTGGGCGGAACGCTTCTCGGGGGGTCATACAGGACCGCAGTACGTGATCGGGTGGTCCTTTCGATTGCTTTCAATCCGGCAGGTTCCGACAGGATCAGGGACGCCCGTTATCTCCACGTTGATACGGCAATTGCTGTTTGGTGACCGGCGGTTTTGAATGCGGAGCCTGGCCGGTGCATGAAGTTTTCGCGGCCGTACCCCGTAGATGCGTCGGCGAAGTGATGACACGGGAACTCAATTCCTCCACGGCGCGCCCGCAGGGCGAATGCGTAACGGAACTCGCCGTGGGCACCAGTACATCTGGTGGCCGATCGGGAAGGCAAGGTGGAAACGCCGTCCTGAGACCTTTTCCACACAGCGCCCCTCCGAGGAACCCGGGACGGCGGCCCGCCGTCCCAGGGAAGGTGCACCGCTCACACCGCGTCGGTCGCCGCGAGTGAGTCCTGGGGGCGTCAACGAGCCACCGCGGGCCGACACTTCGAGGTGAGGCCTCGCCACTTCGGCGCTGCGCGCATCGCCGGAGTCCCTCTTCTACGGTCTCCAGGTCGGGCTTGCGCTTCGGCACAGCCGGCTGGGAGTTCACTGATTACGACTACTGGTTCCTCTGCACCTGCCAGTCCCTTGCCTGGACCGTCGCGCAGTACGGCGCCAGGGTGCCCGATGCCGCCTGACGTGTTGAATGGGCAGCCGCGCCATCGCGCGGCGGTGGGCGGCGTCGCGACCACGGATGCCTCAAGACCCGCACCCTCTACGACGAGGCCACCGCGTGGTCACACCACGCAACCCTCGCCGCAGCCGCTTGACATCCCTACGCCATGGGATGTCTGACCTGCTCGAACTCCTCAACGCCGCCACCGAGCAGGACCGTGGGACGGAAAACCCGTTCCGCTGACCGCGACCGGAACATAGCCGGGGATCGCTGGTTAGCCTCGGGCTTTCACGTGGGTGGGTGTCCGAGGTGTGATCGGAAATGCGAAGAGTGCTCCTGACCAGCAACGATGGGACTTGTCTAGGGTCCAGGTCGTCGCGTGGAAAGAAGCACTCCTCAGGTGAAGAAGCGTATCGGGTCCTACCCGCGTGTCCGCGTCGAGGGCGGTGGCCGGGCAGTGGTCTCCCAGGCCGGTGGCGTTCTGCTGGTCGAGACCATCCGCAAGACCGGGCTGGACACGTCGATATCGACGGCGCTCGCACCATGGCGAAAGCCTCGGGCGGTGCACGATCCAGGCAA